>CAJNCL010000045.1:0-78 GCA_905221255.1 bacterium | reverse complement strand
GGGGGGGGGGGGGGGGGGGGGGGGGGGGGGGGGGGGGGGGGGGGGGGGGGGGGGGGGGGGGGGGGGGGGGGGGGGGGG
>CAJNCL010000044.1:0-82 GCA_905221255.1 bacterium | reverse complement strand
TGTCACCGTTTGGAAGTTTCTTAGTCTCTACGAAGCGGTAACCTGGAATATCTTTCTTAGGTTGTTCGCCGTCTTCGCTTGG
>CAJNCL010000043.1:0-85 GCA_905221255.1 bacterium | reverse complement strand
TGATTAAATGATTAAATGATTGAATGATTGAATGATTGAATGATTGAATGATTGAATGATTGAATGATTGAATGATTGAATGATT
>CAJNCL010000042.1:0-88 GCA_905221255.1 bacterium | reverse complement strand
AACGTGTTCTGTGTCACCGTTTGGAAGTTTCTTAGTCTCTACGAAGCGGTAACCTGGAATATCTTTCTTAGGTTGTTCGCCGTCTTCG
>CAJNCL010000041.1:0-89 GCA_905221255.1 bacterium | reverse complement strand
ATCAAAGCCGGCGCGAACTTGTCAGCGTATGTGAAGGAAGACGGTCGTACACAGATTCCGAATAAGGCTTCTTATGATGCAAGCTTCCC
>CAJNCL010000040.1:0-94 GCA_905221255.1 bacterium | reverse complement strand
AACAACCTAAGAAAGATATTCCAGGTTACCGCTTCGTAGAGACTAAGAAACTTCCAAACGGTGACACAGAACACGTTTATGAGAAGGTTAAGAC
>CAJNCL010000039.1:0-104 GCA_905221255.1 bacterium | reverse complement strand
TTCAACGTCAACTACACAGAAGCAGGAGAGCACACTTACACTATTACTGAGAAATCAGGAACAGAAGCAGGTGTGACCTACTCAACAGAATCTCACACAGTTAA
>CAJNCL010000038.1:0-107 GCA_905221255.1 bacterium | reverse complement strand
CATTGTAGGTGAAGACTTGGTCACGTTTGCCAAGAGTTTCAGCTTCTTTGCCGTTCACATCTTTCTTGATTTCTGGCTCTTCTGGTGTTGGTGGCGTTACTGGAACT
>CAJNCL010000037.1:0-110 GCA_905221255.1 bacterium | reverse complement strand
AAGGATAAGGAAGGCAATGAAATTCCAGGTTATCCAAGCGAAGACGGCGAACAACCTAAGAAAGATATTCCAGGTTACCGCTTCGTAGAGACTAAGAAACTGCCAAACGG
>CAJNCL010000036.1:0-136 GCA_905221255.1 bacterium | reverse complement strand
GCTGACTCTGACGCGCTTGTTGATGCTGACTCAGAGGCTGATGTGCTTGCTGACGCTGACGCACTTGTTGATGCTGACTCAGATGCTGATGTGCTTGCTGACGCTGACGCACTTGTTGATGCCGACTCAGATGCTG
>CAJNCL010000035.1:0-140 GCA_905221255.1 bacterium | reverse complement strand
ACATCAGCCTCTGAGTCAGCATCAACAAGCGCGTCAGAGTCAGCAAGCACATCAGCTTCTGAGTCAGCATCAACAAGCGCGTCAGAGTCAGCAAGCACATCGGCTTCTGAGTCAGCGTCAACAAGCGCGAGCCAATCAGC
>CAJNCL010000034.1:0-153 GCA_905221255.1 bacterium | reverse complement strand
GCCAGAAATCAAGAAAGATGTGAACGGCAAAGAAGCTGAAACTCTTGGCAAACGTGACCAAGTCTTCACCTACAATGTGAAAACAAGTGTAGCGCAAGATGCGACAGCCTTCTCAGTCACAGATACACTAGTAGACGTTCTTGAATTCGCCGG
>CAJNCL010000033.1:0-155 GCA_905221255.1 bacterium | reverse complement strand
TGACTTGTCTTCACTTTTTCGTAGACATGTTCTGTGTCACCGTTTGGAAGTTTCTTAGTCTCTACGAAGCGGTAGCCCGGAATATCTTTCTTAGGTTGTTCACCGTCTTCGCTTGGATGACCTGGAATTTCGTTCCCTTCCTTATCCTTATGACT
>CAJNCL010000032.1:0-157 GCA_905221255.1 bacterium | reverse complement strand
TTCAAAGCGGGTGACGAGAATCGAACTCGCGACAACAGCTTGGAAGGCTGTAGTTTTACCACTAAACTACACCCGCTAAAATGGGAGTTAACGGGATCGAACCGCTGACCCTCTGCTTGTAAGGCAGATGCTCTCCCAGCTGAGCTAAACTCCCAAA
>CAJNCL010000031.1:0-161 GCA_905221255.1 bacterium | reverse complement strand
ATTCCAGGTTACCGCTTCGTAGAGACTAAGAAACTTCCAAACGGTGACACAGAACACGTTTATGAGAAGGTTAAGACTAGTCACAAGGATAAGGAAGGCAATGAAATTCCAGGTTATCCAAGCGAAGACGGCGAACAACCTAAGAAAGATATTCCAGGTTA
>CAJNCL010000030.1:0-161 GCA_905221255.1 bacterium | reverse complement strand
ATTCCAGGTTACCGCTTCGTAGAGACTAAGAAACTTCCAAACGGTGACACAGAACACGTTTATGAGAAGGTTAAGACTAGTCATAAGGATAAGGAAGGCAATGAAATTCCAGGTTATCCAAGCGAAGACGGCGAACAACCTAAGAAAGATATTCCAGGTTA
>CAJNCL010000029.1:0-164 GCA_905221255.1 bacterium | reverse complement strand
GTGATTGTGTTGGATTTCACCTCACGACCTGTTTCAACGCCGTCTGTGTAAGTGACAGTTTCAACAATCGTACGAACACCTTTTTGGCCAGCTGTTTTCACTACACGAGTTCCTTCTGGAAGTTCAGAATTTGTGACTTCCTTAGTTTGGAAGGCAACTTCTTC
>CAJNCL010000028.1:0-185 GCA_905221255.1 bacterium | reverse complement strand
AGAGTTTCAGCTTCTTTGTCGTTCACATCTTTCTTGATTTCTGGCTCTTCTGGAGTCGGTGGAGTTACTGGAACTTCGTTAGAGTCCTTGTGCACTCCTGGTTTGTGTGGGAAGCTTGCATCATAAGAAGCCTTATTCGGAATCTGTGTACGACCGTCTTCCTTCACATACGCTGACAAGTTCGC
>CAJNCL010000027.1:0-188 GCA_905221255.1 bacterium | reverse complement strand
ACATCAGCCTCTGAGTCAGCATCAACAAGCGCGTCAGAGTCAGCAAGCACATCAGCTTCTGAGTCAGCATCAACAAGTGCGTCAGAGTCAGCAAGCACATCAGCATCTGAATCAGCATCAACAAGCGCGTCAGAGTCAGCAAGCACATCGGCTTCTGAGTCAGCGTCAACAAGCGCGAGCCAATCAGC
>CAJNCL010000026.1:0-188 GCA_905221255.1 bacterium | reverse complement strand
GCTTCTGTTCCTGATTTCTCAGTAATAGTGTAAGTGTGCTCTCCTGCTTCTGTGTAGTTGACGTTGAAGACAACTTCGCCTGAAGCAGCGTTCTTAGCTTCTGCTACAACCGCATCTTTTTCTTTCAATTCGAAAGTATAAGCATCAGCCGCAAGCTCTTTACCATTCAAGACTTTCTTAGCTTTGAT
>CAJNCL010000025.1:0-199 GCA_905221255.1 bacterium | reverse complement strand
TGTCACCGTTTGGAAGTTTCTTAGTCTCTACGAAGCGGTAACCTGGAATATCTTTCTTAGGTTGTTCGCCGTCTTCTGTTGGATAACCTGGAATTTCATTGCCTTCCTTATCCTTGTGACTAGTCTTAACCTTCTCATAAACGTGTTCTGTGTCACCGTTTGGAAGTTTCTTAGTCTCTACGAAGCGGTAACCTGGAAT
>CAJNCL010000024.1:0-217 GCA_905221255.1 bacterium | reverse complement strand
CATTGTAGGTGAAGACTTGGTCACGTTTGCCAAGAGTTTCAGCTTCTTTGCCGTTCACATCTTTCTTGATTTCTGGCACTTCTGGTGTTGGTGGAGTTACTGGGACTTCGTTAGAGTCCTTGTGCACTCCTGGTTTGTGCGGGAAGCTTGCATCATAAGAAGCCTTATTCGGAATCTGTGTACGACCGTCTTCCTTCACATACGCAGACAAGTTCGC
>CAJNCL010000023.1:0-242 GCA_905221255.1 bacterium | reverse complement strand
GACAAGTTCGCGCCGGCTTTGATCTTAGCGTCGAATGTTAATTCAACTGCTTGACCGCCATTGGCTTTGACTTGTTCCTCTGTAAGCGTCAAGGTAATAGTTTGACCTTCTACCTTGATTTGGCTAGCCTCAAGAGCTTGACCATTCAATTTAGCACTTGAAGTTCCGGCGAATTCAAGAACGTCTACTAGTGTATCTGTGACTGAGAAGGCTGTCGCATCTTGCGCTACACTTGTTTTCAC
>CAJNCL010000022.1:0-328 GCA_905221255.1 bacterium | reverse complement strand
TTTTCAAAAGTCTTATCATCGTTTTCGTAAGCGACAGCTGCAGACAATTTGCCCTCAGCATCTGCTGTTACAGTAACTGTAACGCCAACAGGGTTGGCATCGTAAGTAACACCTTTTTCAGTTGTGTTCGCTTTTTTCTCAACGATGTGGTAGTTGTATGTACCAGCTTTGTCAAATGTCAATTCAGCAAAGTTGATATTTCCTTCCGCATCATTTGTTACTGTTTCAACAACTTTGTTTGTCTTATCATTGAACAAGTCGAATTCAAACTCTCCAGCTTTCATAGCTCGACCAGTCAATTTTTTAATTGCTTGAATTTGAGCTTTTG
>CAJNCL010000021.1:0-362 GCA_905221255.1 bacterium | reverse complement strand
TTCTACTACAGTATACTTGATAGGCGTTCCGCCTTTATCAGCATCAAGGTTTGTGAAGCTTCCAGCCCAGTTGTTTGTGGCGTTAAGCTCAAGTGTCTTACCAGTATCTTGACCATCTGCAAGCAATTTAACTGTGACAGAAGTTGGACGTTTACCGTCTTGGTTGTTCGCGTCCTTCCATACTTTCTTCACAGGAACTTCAGTTTTCGCTGGAGTGTAAGTGTTTGTAAATACAAGATCGTTCGCTTCTTTTGAAGCTGTTGCTTTCAATTCAGTTGCACTTACTTTCTCAACAGTTACTTCAACTTCTTGAACTGTCTTATCGTAAGTGATTCCTGTTTCAGTTCCAGCAACTTCAGAGA
>CAJNCL010000020.1:0-416 GCA_905221255.1 bacterium | reverse complement strand
ACTCCAGCAGGAGCTACAAGTGTAACTCTTGGAGCTAAGAAAGTTCTTGAAGGTAAAGACCTTGAAGCAGGTAAATATAGCTTTGAATTGAAGAAAGCAGACGGAACTGTTGTTGAGACAGTGACAAACGCCGCTGATGGAACAGTGACCTTCTCACCAATCTCATATGATGAGAGCCAAGTGGGAACTCACAAGTACAAAATTTCTGAAGTTGCTGGAACTGAAACAGGAATCACTTACGATAAGACAGTTCAAGAAGTTGAAGTAACGGTTGAAAAAGTAAGCGCAACCGAATTGAAAGCAACTGCTTCAAAAGAAGCTAACAATCTTGTATTTACAAACACTTACACTCCAGCAGGAGCTACAAGTGTAACTCTTGGAGCTAAGAAAGTTCTTGAAGGTAAAGACCTTGAAGC
>CAJNCL010000019.1:0-498 GCA_905221255.1 bacterium | reverse complement strand
ACAGTAGAAGTTACAGACGATGGTGAAGGAAAACTTACTGCTAACGTAACTTACCCAGCGGACAAAGAATTCAACAATGTTTACACCCCAGCAGGTGACACATCCGTTACTCTCGAAGCTAAGAAAGTTCTTGAAGGAAAAGCTCTTGAAGCGGGCAAATATAGCTTTGTCTTGAAGAAAGAAGACGGTAGTGTTGTCGAAACAGTGAAAAACGCTGCTGACGGAAGTGTTACTTTCGCACCAATCTCATATGATGAGAGCCAAGTGGGAACTCACAAGTACACAATCTCAGAAGTTGAGGGCGATGAAACAGGTATCACTTACGATAAGACCGTTCAAGAAGTTGAAGTAACTGTTAAAAAAGTCAGCGCAACTGAATTGAAAGCAACAGCTTCGAAAGAAGCAAAAGATCTTGTATTTAAGAACACTTACACTCCAGCAGGAGCTACAAGTGTAACTCTTGGAGCTAAGAAAGTTCTTGAAGGTAAAGACCTTGAA
>CAJNCL010000018.1:0-591 GCA_905221255.1 bacterium | reverse complement strand
CAAACAACTGGGCTGGAAGCTTCACAAACCTTGATGCTGATAAAGGCGGAACGCCTATCAAGTATACTGTAGTAGAAGTAACTGTTACTGGTTACACTTCTGATGTTACTGGTGACGCTGCATCAGGATTCACTATCACAAATAGCTATTCTCCAGAAACAGTTGATGTAAAAGCAACTAAGAACTGGGATGACGCAAACAACCAAGATGGTAAACGTCCAACCAAGATTACAATCAATCTTTTAGCAGACGGTCAGAAACATGATTCGAAAGAAGTTCAAGCAGCTGCGGACGGAACTTGGACTGTCGAATTCACGAAATTAGCAAAATATAAAGATGGTAAAGAAATCAAATACACTGTAACAGAAGAAGCCGTAGCCGAATACGAATCAACTATTACAGACTTTACGATCACAAACAAGTATACTCCTAAAGCAATCGACTACAAGGTAACAAAAGTATGGAACGATGCGAACAACCAAGACGGCAAACGTCCTGAGTCCGTAACGGTTCAACTTTACAAAAAAGTAGGAGATGCTGATCCAGTAGCCGTTGAAGGTAAGAAATTGACCTTGACAGCTAAGGATAAGA
>CAJNCL010000017.1:0-675 GCA_905221255.1 bacterium | reverse complement strand
AATCATAACCACCCGTCAAACGGGTGGTTTGCACCAGGGCTATAAGCCCAAATTACCAGCCAGCGCCTAAAGGCGCTGGCTTTCACGTTGTTCAAGCCTCATTGCTCTTGACTCGTCACTTGCCTCTTAAAGAGGCTTTAGTATTACTTACCACTATCCCTAAAGGGATCCTCATATTCTTTTACACTTAATTTATCTAGTGCTATATCATGCTTTTCCTGTTCTTGAATATATTTCTTAATTGTGGCTTCATTAAGCCCTACTGTACTTACATAATAACCTTCTGCCCAGAAATGCCGATTCCCAAACTTGTACTTGAGGTTGGCGTGTTTGTCAAACATCATGAGTGCACTTTTACCTTTTAAATACCCCATGAAACTTGAAACACTTATCCTCGGTGGAATACTGACTAACATATGTACATGGTCTGGCATTAAGTGACCTTCGATAATCTCAACACCTTTATAACTACATAATCGATGGAATATTTCTCCGAAACTGCTTCGATATTGATTATAAATTACTTTTCGTCTATACTTAGGGGTGAACATAATGTGATATTTACACATCCACTTTGTGTGTGATAAACTATGTGCCTTTTGTACCATATTTTTCTCCTTTCGCTTTACAATTGGCTTGAACACCTTTATTGTATCGCGTTTGGAGTTTTTTGGT
>CAJNCL010000016.1:0-1111 GCA_905221255.1 bacterium | reverse complement strand
CTTGTTGATGCTGACTCAGAAGCTGATGTGCTTGCTGACTCTGACGCGCTTGTTGATGCTGACTCAGAGGCTGATGTGCTTGCTGACGCTGACGCACTTGTTGATGCTGATTCTGAGGCACTTGTTGATGCTGATTGGCTCGCGCTTGTTGATGCTGACTCAGATGCCGATGTGCTTGCTGATTGGCTCGCACTTGTTGATGCTGACTCAGAAGCTGATGTGCTTGCTGACTCAGAGGCTGATGTACTTGCTGATTCAGATGCAGACGTTGACGCCGATTCAGAAGCTGATGTACTTGCTGATTCTGAAGCACTTGTCGATGCTGACTCAGATGCTGATGTGCTTGCTGATTGGCTCGCGCTTGTTGACGCTGACTCAGAAGCCGATGTGCTTGCTGATTGGCTCGCACTTGTTGAAGCGGATTCAGAGGCGCTTGTGCTTGCTGATTGGCTTGCACTTGTCGATGCGGATTCAGAAGCTGATGTACTTGCTGATTCTGAGGCGCTTGTGCTTGCTGATTGGCTTGCACTTGTCGATGCTGACTCAGATGCACTTGTACTTGCTGATTCTGAAGCACTTGTTGATGCCGACTCAGATGCTGATGTGCTTGCTGACGCTGACGCGCTTGTTGAAGCTGACTCTGACGCACTTGTGCTTGCTGACGCTGACGCACTTGTTGACGCTGACTCAGATGCTGATGTGCTTGCTGATTGACTTGCGCTTGTTGATGCTGATTGGCTCGCACTTGTTGAAGCTGACTCAGAGGCACTTGTGCTTGCTGATTGGCTCGCGCTTGTTGATGCTGATTGGCTAGCACTTGTCGAGGCTGACTGGCTAGCACTTGTTGAAGCTGACTGGCTAGCCGATGTGCTTGCTGATTGACTTGCGCTTGTTGACGCTGACTCAGATGCCGATGTGCTTGCTGACTCAGATGCACTTGTTGATGCCGACTCAGAAGCTGATGTGCTTGCTGACTCTGACGCACTTGTTGAAGCTGACTCAGATGCTGATGTGCTTGCTGACTCAGAGGCGCTTGTGCTTGCTGACTCTGACGCACTTGTTGATGCTGATTCTGAAGCACTTGTTGATGCCGACTCAGAAGCTGATGTGC
>CAJNCL010000015.1:0-3784 GCA_905221255.1 bacterium | reverse complement strand
TCATAGTCAATAATGGGGTACAAAATAGTCAATAATGGGGTACAAAATAGTCAATAATGGGGTACAAAATAGTCAATAATGGGGTACAAAATAGTCAATTATTTATCTGCAAACCCTTGATAATACTGACTTTTTAACCCCCCTAAAGTATTATAAAGTATTTATATAAAGTAGGTATGAAAGTATTTACTTCTGGAAATGAAACTTTAATTTTTTTCAAAAAAAAAATTTTTATGTTCGCTACGCGAACGCAACAAGACGAGCTTCGCTCTTCTTTTTAGGGCTTACGCCCTACTGATAGGAAAGGCTTTGTTTAGAGTAGACCTATTGATAGACTTTCTAAACAAAAAAGGATCTGCATAACGCAGACCCTTTCGTTTTTTCTTTTTGTCTAGTTTTGATAAAGATAAGATTGAGCAATTACTGAAATTCGATTATGTCCCAAGGCTTTTGAGACCAAGAGCATGGCTCGTTTATCATACACCTCGCCAGCTCGTTCTTTCCTCATAACATAACGTTCTTGTGTTGGAATATCGTCAATATCCCTTTTTAATTGATTATATAAGCGATTAGCGTAAGTCGCTCTATAATAGTGATTGTCATAATTGGACGATAGCTTATTAAATAGCCGTCCGTCCTTGGATTGAATCCATTCTACAATTTCTTTTGTTTCCTCTTCTGTTTTCCCAACGATTTTAGCTACTCTAGGCTTACCGCCTTTTGTACCTCGTGTAATGTTCAAATAAGCCTGATTGTTTTCAAAAAACAAATCTTCGGCTTTAATCATGGTCATTTCTTTGCGTCTAAGACCTGTTGCGCTCGTGAAACGAGCTAGTTCTTCCTCTTTTTTTTCTGAAATGTGTTTGTCTCGCTCTGCAACGCCCCTAGACCGCTTGATGTCAGCCCTGAAACGTGGAGGTGTCGCAATAAATTGTGTAGCTTCTACGCCCATAACCTTGGCTATTGCAGCCTTTGCAGTGGAGATACTATAAGCAGACCTCTCAAGCTCAATTAAATGCTTTAGATATTCGTCTACAAATGCTCTAGCATCTTCTAATGTCACCGCTTCTGGATGAGCTTTTTCTAACCAATCCGCAAAATGCTTAAATTGTTGTTTATACGTTTGAAACGTTGCTTTTGAATAAATCTTGTTTTTTGTGTCGGCTTCTGCCTTGTCTTCTGACCGCTTCGACCCCATGCCAGCATTTACCATAGCTTGTAGGCGCTCTCTAGCGGTCTTACGATAGCTCTCTTTACTTTGAGCTTTCTCTTTCATCTTTTTGCGCTTACGAGCCCAGCGCCCAGGCGATTGTTGACCAGCCATAGTGACCCCTTTCATTTTCTAGTTGAAGGATTGTTTTTCATTCGTTCAGCCGTGTCCGGTCAAACGTCGGAGCAAATCACTCTCCTATGCCGAGGTCTAAAACCTCAATGCGCAACTTTTTTCTCTGATTGTCTATGCGATGACAAATAAGGGCAACTTTTTAGGTCTATGCCATGACCCCAGTTTTATAGAGTTAGGTTCTCTACTACTGACTTCTTGAAAAACTCGGTATCTGACTCATCTTTATCCTCTTCTTCTGTTTTTTACTTTCTAACTACACTATTTTCTAACCAATTTTAACGCTTCTTTGTTTCCTCGTCCTTTTCTCCCTTTTTCCTCTTTCCTTTCTTTTTTTCTTTATTCGGTAATTGCTTTTTTCTTTTTTCCTCGTTTCGTGATCGCTGATTTCGCTTTTCAAATCAGCGGTCACTTTCCTCTTGCTCTAGCTTTTCAATCATTCATACTTATAGTATGCCACAAAAAACAAAATAAAAAATTAGAACTCACACACAAAAATTTTTTAGATAATCGCAAAATCGTATAGATAAATGTTTATACGTTCATTTTTCTGCGAAAAAATATCCGTATAAACATTTATCCGCTCAGCGAAAAGGCTTTGGGCGCCTTTCCTTTTTCGCTCCTGGTCGCACGAATGCGTGCGATTGTCTGCGCTTCGCATTGCAGCCAAAAAAAAGAGAGCAAATTGCTCTCTTTTTTGCTCAAAAATTCTTATCCTCCCAGAAGACCGTCCATCTTAGCGCCATAATCTTCATAATCCAATTCTTCAACTACGCCTGCTTGTGACCGTTCATATTCCAGCTTATCTACAAATTCTTGATAACTTTCTGCCCACTCTGCATCACATTCAAATCGATGTGGTTCATAAACTAGAACATCAATCATTTTCAATAGCACTTCAATCCAACTTTCTTCGTATCCCTCTTGTCGATAAGCCATTTCAAGCCCACGTTTGAAAAAATCCAATTTATCACACGCTTTATCATACGCTGAACTTTTTGAATTAAGAAACCTTTCTGAATTAATTGAATTAATAATCATCTCAAACTCATGAAAAGAGCAAAGTTTACGAACTTCCGAAAGCGTGCCTTTCCAATTTTTAGATTTAGTTTGTTCCATGATTTATTTCTCCTTTTCTTCCTCAGATTTTTTCTCAAAATCCTTTTCAAAAAGAGTTACCTTAACTTCAAATGACATTTCAAGTCTTTCCTCTGCTCTTGATATTTTTAAATCAGCCTTATAATCTTCCGGTTCAAGTAAATCCCTTGCTTCTCTAAGATAAGAAATTGCTTCACCAATAGCTTCCAAATCCATCGCACGTTCTCTATTCAATGAAAAAAGTAATCTGAATTGCTCACGCTTCAATTGTCCTTCTTCTAATATTTGTTGTAGTAATGCATCTTTTTCAAATAAAACCATGATTTTTTCCTTTCTCTTCATCAATAAAATCATAAATGTCCGTCTGATAGCTATTTTTTTCTGCTTGTTTAATCAATTCAGCAGTTGTTACTTGTCTGTTATCTACCAGTTGCATTTCATAGCCAATAATTTTTCGACCTCGTTTCATCGTGGTTAGCGTGATTGAAACTTGTAGCTTCTCTTCCAGCTCGTTACAAGCTACAAGCAAAGCGTTCCTTTTGAACAATCCAGCAGTCCAACGTTTTTCTTCTCCTAAGAACCAATCTTGCCAATCGTCAAGGCTTCCTTGAATGGTTGTAACTTGTTGATTGCCAAATCGTTTTGCTTCCCATAGCTTCATCAAGATTAGGGCGTATTTTGACTTAATACGAGCCAATTCTGCAAGATGAAACGAGTAGTAATTGTTCTTCAATTCAAATACTAGCGGTGCTACATCTTCAGAAAACTTAAATTCTACCATGCCGTCCTCAATGAATCTGATTCGACTAAATAATTGTGTCATGATAATAGACTTGCGACCGTCAGGCAATGTTTCAGGGATATACAATGCAGTATTTTCGTTTAATTTAGCAAAGGCTTCTGCTATACGTTTGTAGTTCTGACCGTTCTTAGTCAATCCGAAGTGTTTCATAATGTCTAAACTATGAACTTGGAACGTATCCGTAGGCTTGCTATCTTTCGTGACAGATGAGAAACAGAAGTCTAGAACTTTATGCTCAAACGCCTTTAAATTGCCGAAAGCTTTTGCCAAATCGTTTGCTTGCACAACCAAGTAATTCTGACGTGAAGCCAACTCTTCGTACACCTTATTAGCTTTTCTATTTGATACCATGTGACACCTCTTTTTTGTATATGTTTTTAATTATGCTTTATTATACCATTTTTTAATTTTAAAGTCAATAATAAACTGCAAAATAATTATGCTGTTTAATATTATTTTACAGTTTCATAGTCAATAATGGGGTACAAAATAGTCAATAATGGGGTACAAAATAGTCAATAATGGGGTACAAAATAGTCAAT
>CAJNCL010000014.1:0-5159 GCA_905221255.1 bacterium | reverse complement strand
CTGTGTTCGGCATGGGTACAGGTGTATCTCCTAGGCTATCGTCACTTAACTCTGAGTAATACCTACTCAAAATTGAATATCTATCAAATCTCAAGAAAACCTCACACTTCGTATTCTCAGTTACTTTGGATAAGTCCTCGAGCTATTAGTATTAGTCCGCTACATGTGTCGCCACACTTCCACTTCTAACCTATCTACCTGATCATCTCTCAGGGCTCTTACTGATATAAAATCATGGGAAATCTCATCTTGAGGTGGGTTTCACACTTAGATGCTTTCAGCGTTTATCCCGTCCCTACATAGCTACCCAGCGATGCCTTTGGCAAGACAACTGGTACACCAGCGGTAAGTCCACTCTGGTCCTCTCGTACTAGGAGCAGATCCTCTCAAATTTCCTACGCCCGCGACGGATAGGGACCGAACTGTCTCACGACGTTCTGAACCCAGCTCGCGTGCCGCTTTAATGGGCGAACAGCCCAACCCTTGGGACCGACTACAGCCCCAGGATGCGACGAGCCGACATCGAGGTGCCAAACCTCCCCGTCGATGTGAACTCTTGGGGGAGATAAGCCTGTTATCCCCAGGGTAGCTTTTATCCGTTGAGCGATGGCCCTTCCATACGGAACCACCGGATCACTAAGCCCGACTTTCGTCCCTGCTCGAGTTGTAGCTCTCGCAGTCAAGCTCCCTTATACCTTTACACTCTGCGAATGATTTCCAACCATTCTGAGGGAACCTTTGGGCGCCTCCGTTACCTTTTAGGAGGCGACCGCCCCAGTCAAACTGCCCGTCAGACACTGTCTCCGATAGGGATAACCTATCCGGGTTAGAGTGGCCATAACACAAGGGTAGTATCCCAACAACGTCTCCTTCGAAACTGGCGTCCCGATCTCATAGACTCCTACCTATCCTGTACATGTGGTACAGACACTCAATATCAAACTGCAGTAAAGCTCCATGGGGTCTTTCCGTCCTGTCGCGGGTAACCTGCATCTTCACAGGTACTAAAATTTCACCGAGTCTCTCGTTGAGACAGTGCCCAAATCATTACGCCTTTCGTGCGGGTCGGAACTTACCCGACAAGGAATTTCGCTACCTTAGGACCGTTATAGTTACGGCCGCCGTTTACTGGGGCTTCAATTCATACCTTCGGATTACTCCTAAGCACTCCTCTTAACCTTCCAGCACCGGGCAGGCGTCACCCCCTATACATCATCTTACGATTTAGCAGAGAGCTGTGTTTTTGATAAACAGTTGCTTGGGCCTATTCACTGCGGCTGACCTAAAGTCAGCACCCCTTCTCCCGAAGTTACGGGGTCATTTTGCCGAGTTCCTTAACGAGAGTTCTCTCGCTCACCTGAGGCTACTCGCCTCGACTACCTGTGTCGGTTTGCGGTACGGGTAGAGTATGTTTAAACGCTAGAAGCTTTTCTTGGCAGTGTGACGTCACTAACTTCGCTACTAAACTTCGCTCCCCATCACAGCTCAATGTTATAGATATAAGCATTTGACTCATATCACACCTCACTGCTTAGACAGACACTTCCATTCGTCTGCTTTAGTTAGCCTACTGCGTCCCTCCATCACTACATACTCTAGTACAGGAATATCAACCTGTTGTCCATCGGATACACCTTTCGGTCTCTCCTTAGGTCCCGACTAACCCAGGGCGGACGAGCCTTCCCCTGGAAACCTTAGTCTTACGGTGGACAGGATTCTCACCTGTCTTTCGCTACTCATACCGGCATTCTCACTTCTATGCGTTCCAGCACTCCTCACGGTATACCTTCTTCACACATAGAACGCTCTCCTACCATACCTATAAAGGTATCCACAGCTTCGGTAAATTGTTTTAGCCCCGGTACATTTTCGGCGCAGGGTCACTCGACTAGTGAGCTATTACGCACTCTTTGAATGAATAGCTGCTTCTAAGCTAACATCCTAGTTGTCTGTGCAACCCCACATCCTTTTCCACTTAACAATTATTTTGGGACCTTAGCTGGTGGTCTGGGCTGTTTCCCTTTCGACTACGGATCTTAGCACTCGCAGTCTGACTGCCGACCATAATTCATTGGCATTCGGAGTTTATCTGAGATTGGTAATCCGGGATGGACCCCTCACCCAAACAGTGCTCTACCTCCAAGAATCTTTATGTCGACGCTAGCCCTAAAGCTATTTCGGAGAGAACCAGCTATCTCCAAGTTCGTTTGGAATTTCTCCGCTACCCACAAGTCATCCAAGCACTTTTCAACGTGCCCTGGTTCGGTCCTCCAGTGCGTCTTACCGCACCTTCAACCTGCTCATGGGTAGGTCACATGGTTTCGGGTCTACGACATGATACTAATGCGCCCTATTCAGACTCGGTTTCCCTGCGGCTCCGTCTCTTCAACTTAACCTCGCATCATATCGTAACTCGCCGGTTCATTCTACAAAAGGCACGCTCTCACCCATTAACGGGCTCGAACTTGTTGTAGGCACACGGTTTCAGGTTCTATTTCACTCCCCTCCCGGGGTGCTTTTCACCTTTCCCTCACGGTACTGGTTCACTATCGGTCACTAGGGAGTATTTAGGGTTGGGAGATGGTCCTCCCAGATTCCGACGGGATTTCACGTGTCCCGCCGTACTCAGGATACTGCTAGGTACAAAGACTATTTTAAATACGAGGCTGTTACTCTCTTTGGCTGATCTTCCCAAATCATTCTTCTATAATCTTTGAGTCCACATTGCAGTCCTACAACCCCGAAGAGTAAACTCTTCGGTTTGCCCTCCTGCCGTTTCGCTCGCCGCTACTAAGGCAATCGCTTTTGCTTTCTCTTCCTGCAGCTACTTAGATGTTTCAGTTCACTGCGTCTTCCTCCTCACATCCTTAACAGATGCGGGTAACAGGTAGTACCTGTTGGGTTCCCCCATTCGGAAATCCCTGGATCATCGCTTACTTACAGCTACCCAAGGCATATCGTCGTTTGTCACGTCCTTCTTCGGCTCCTAGTGCCAAGGCATCCACCGTGCGCCCTTATTAACTTAACCTTATTTTTTGACCTTTCAGTCATAAACTCTTTTAATACTACAGCGTTTCGGTTTATTTTCTTGTTACTATTTGATATAGATATTCAATTTTCAATGTGCATTACTTGGTGATCTCTCACCAATGGAGCCTAGCGGGATCGAACCGCTGACCTCCTGCGTGCAAAGCAGGCGCTCTCCCAGCTGAGCTAAGGCCCCACAAGACCTCTCAAGACTAAACAAGACCAATGTGCAGTTCCTTATCCTTAGAAAGGAGGTGATCCAGCCGCACCTTCCGATACGGCTACCTTGTTACGACTTCACCCCAATCATCTATCCCACCTTAGGCGGCTGGCTCCTAAAAGGTTACCTCACCGACTTCGGGTGTTACAAACTCTCGTGGTGTGACGGGCGGTGTGTACAAGGCCCGGGAACGTATTCACCGCGGCGTGCTGATCCGCGATTACTAGCGATTCCGACTTCATGTAGGCGAGTTGCAGCCTACAATCCGAACTGAGACTGGCTTTAAGAGATTAGCTTGCCGTCACCGGCTTGCGACTCGTTGTACCAGCCATTGTAGCACGTGTGTAGCCCAGGTCATAAGGGGCATGATGATTTGACGTCATCCCCACCTTCCTCCGGTTTATTACCGGCAGTCTCGCTAGAGTGCCCAACTGAATGATGGCAACTAACAATAGGGGTTGCGCTCGTTGCGGGACTTAACCCAACATCTCACGACACGAGCTGACGACAACCATGCACCACCTGTCACCTCTGTCCCGAAGGAAAACTCTATCTCTAGAGCGGTCAGAGGGATGTCAAGACCTGGTAAGGTTCTTCGCGTTGCTTCGAATTAAACCACATGCTCCACCGCTTGTGCGGGCCCCCGTCAATTCCTTTGAGTTTCAACCTTGCGGTCGTACTCCCCAGGCGGAGTGCTTAATGCGTTAGCTGCGGCACTAAACCCCGGAAAGGGTCTAACACCTAGCACTCATCGTTTACGGCGTGGACTACCAGGGTATCTAATCCTGTTTGCTCCCCACGCTTTCGAGCCTCAGCGTCAGTTACAAGCCAGAGAGCCGCTTTCGCCACCGGTGTTCCTCCATATATCTACGCATTTCACCGCTACACATGGAATTCCACTCTCCCCTCTTGCACTCAAGTTAAACAGTTTCCAAAGCGTACTATGGTTAAGCCACAGCCTTTAACTTCAGACTTATCTAACCGCCTGCGCTCGCTTTACGCCCAATAAATCCGGACAACGCTCGGGACCTACGTATTACCGCGGCTGCTGGCACGTAGTTAGCCGTCCCTTTCTGGTAAGATACCGTCACAGTGTGAACTTTCCACTCTCACACTCGTTCTTCTCTTACAACAGAGCTTTACGATCCGAAAACCTTCTTCACTCACGCGGCGTTGCTCGGTCAGACTTCCGTCCATTGCCGAAGATTCCCTACTGCTGCCTCCCGTAGGAGTCTGGGCCGTGTCTCAGTCCCAGTGTGGCCGATCACCCTCTCAGGTCGGCTATGTATCGTTGCCTTGGTGAGCCGTTACCTCACCAACTAGCTAATACAACGCAGGTCCATCTGGTAGTGATGCAATTGCACCTTTTAAGCAAATGTCATGCGACATCTACTCTTATGCGGTATTAGCTATCGTTTCCAATAGTTATCCCCCGCTACCAGGCAGGTTACCTACGCGTTACTCACCCGTTCGCAACTCATCCAGAGAAGCAAGCTCCTCCTTCAGCGTTCTACTTGCATGTATTAGGCACGCCGCCAGCGTTCGTCCTGAGCCAGGATCAAACTCTCATTAAAAGTTTGAGTTCTCACTCATTTCTGTCACTGACAGATTTATTGTTTTTTCATTGTTCAGTACTATAACCTCAGTTATAGTGCCCTGCACATTGGTTCGTCTTGTTCAGTTTTCAAAGGTCTTTGTCACTCAATCTCTCTCAAGCGACAACTATATTAGTATATCACAGCTACCTGTCTCTGTCAACAGATTTTTTAAACTTTTTTCAAGTTTTTTTAACCGCAATACACCATAGTCCGTACGGGATTCGAACCCGTGTTACCGCCGTGAAAAGGCGGTGTCTTAACCCCTTGACCAACGGACCTTGAGCTTTTCAACTCTTTCTATTATACCTACTTTT
>CAJNCL010000013.1:0-6554 GCA_905221255.1 bacterium | reverse complement strand
ACTTTACAAAAAAGTAGGAGATGCTGATCCAGTAGCCGTTGAAGGTAAGAAATTGACCTTGACAGCTAAGGATAAGACCGACGCTAACACTTGGGTAGCATCATTTACAAATCTTCCACAATACGAAGCTGGTAAAGAGATCGCTTACTCAATCAAGGAAGTAGATGTACCAGCTGGCTATGAAGCCTCTGTAACTGGTCAAGTAGTGACTAACACTCACAATCCAGATACAGTTATCCTTTCAGGAACTAAGGTGTGGAAAGATAACAACAACCAAGACGGCAAACGTACAACATCTGTGAAAGTTCAAATTCTTAAAAACGATAAAGAAGTCGTTCAAGAAATTGAAGTATCAGAAGCAACTGGTTGGAAGTTCGAATCAAAAGCACTTCCTAAGTATGAAAATGGTAAACTAATCAAGTATACTGTCAAAGAAGTGGTTGTCAAAGGATATACTTCAACAATCACAACAGAAAAAGAAGGTAAGTACACCATTACTAATGAATATACACCAGAAAAAATTGCTGTAAGTGGACAAAAGACTTGGATTGATAATAACGACCAAGATCGTATCCGTCCAGCATCTATCACAGTGAAGCTACTTGCGAATGGTAAAGAAACTGGCCAAGAAGCTACAGCCACAGCGGAAACAGGCTGGAAGTATGAATTTACTAATCTGGACCGTTACCAAGATGGTAAAGCAATCGAGTACACAGTCAAAGAAGTTGGTGTTCCTACAGGTTACACGGCTACTGAAACTGGTATGAATGTGACCAACACCCATACACCAGAGAAAACATCTGTAAAAGGTAAGAAGATATGGAAAGGTGATGAAAACCATAAAGACGCTCGCCCAGCATCTATTACAGTTAAACTATTTGCCAATGGTAAAGATACTGGTAAAACTGCAATAGCTTCAGAAGCAAGTGGTTGGACTTATGAGTTTACAGACCTTGATCGTAATCAAGATGGTAAAGAAATTACTTATACCATTGATGAGGCAGAACTTCCTAAAGGGTATACAAAAGCGGTGGATGGTTACACGATTACGAATACTTACACTCCAGAGAAACCAGGTCCAAAACCTAAACTTCCTAACACTGGTGAAAAAGCATCTAACGCAGCAGTAGTTGCAGGACTCGCTTTGATGGCAGTGACTGGTGGATTGTACTTTGTAAGCCGTAAAAATAAATAATCTAGCGTGAGAAAGATAGTTTTCATTTATTTTCTTAGGTTTAACCTGTGACAAAAAGACCAGAGGCTTCCTCTGGTCTTTTTAAGTATAGGAGTAAAAGAAAAACCCGGTAATTAAATACAGGGTTGGTAATCATTTTACCATCATCAATTCGACAATCATTTCTATATAGATGATTAAGGTTAGGAGAAAACCAGCTCTCCAGAAGAATTTGATGAATTTAGGGTAATAAAAACTTCGTTTTTTGACAAGGAAAAAGACTACAAGGAGGATTGCTAGGAGAGAAAGAGCAACACCGAGTCGTGGTAGGAAGTTGTGGGTAAAGGCTTTAGCAGTGATAAGGTAATACTCGAATACCAACAGTGGAAAAGCTAGATCCGCGAAATTAAATCCTATTTTCCTAAGTCCGAAAAGCTTGGTGATAATAAAGCAAACCACCAAGGTTAATATCAATAATAAAATGGATGCTATTTTCATTAAAATCATACCCATATTGTATCATAAAAAAACGCTAAAGGAAATGAGAAACAAGGGAATTTGTAGGAAAGTCAGGCTTTTGAGATTGTAGGTGTTTTTTGTTATAATGAAAGTTATGAAATCTTATAATACCTTGAATGATTATTATCGAAAACTTTTTGGAGAAAAGACTTTCAAAGTTCCTATTGATGCAGGATTTGACTGTCCAAATCGGGATGGAACTGTAGCTCATGGTGGTTGTACTTTTTGTACGGTTTCAGGTTCTGGAGATGCCATCGTGGCACCGGATGCCCCTATCTGTGAGCAATTTTATAAGGAAATTGACTTTATGCATCGCAAATGGCCAGATGTTAAAAAGTATCTGGTTTATTTCCAAAACTTTACCAACACCCATGAAAAGGTGGAAGTGATTCGGGAACGATATGAGCAGGCTATCAACGAGCCAGGTGTAGTAGGAATCAATATCGGAACACGGCCAGACTGTCTGCCAGACGAAACCATCGAATATTTGGCTGAGTTATCGGAACGTATGCACGTGACGGTAGAATTGGGCTTACAGACAACCTTTGAAGCAACCTCTGACCTGATTAACCGTGCCCATTCTTATGAATTGTATGTTGAAACAGTAAAACGCTTGAGAAAGTATCCCAAGATTGAAATTGTTTCCCATCTAATCAACGGTCTTCCTGGGGAAACCCATGAGATGATGGTTGAAAATGTCCGTCGCTGTGTCACGGACAATGATATTCAAGGAATTAAACTGCACTTGCTTCACCTCATGACCAATACGCGGATGCAGAGAGATTACCACGAAGGACGCTTGCAACTGATGAGTCAGGATGAGTATGTCAAGGTCATCTGTGACCAACTGGAAATCATTCCCAAGCATATTGTCATCCATCGAATCACGGGAGATGCACCTAGAGATATGTTGATTGGTCCCATGTGGAGCCTCAATAAATGGGAAGTACTAAATGCTATTGAAACTGAAATGAGACGCCGTGGAAGTGTTCAAGGATGCAAGGCTGTAAAACAGGAGTTTGAAAATGAAAAGACCACTTGAGATGGCACATGAATTTTTGGCTGAAGTCGTGACAAAAGAGGATATCGTAGTGGATGCGACCATGGGGAATGGATATGACACGCTTTTTTTAGCCAAGCTAGCCAAGCAAGTCTATGCCTTTGATATCCAAGAGCAGGCTTTGGAGAAAACCCAAGAGCGTTTGAATCAGGCTGGAATGACAAATACCCAGTTAATCTTGCAAGGACATGAGACACTTGACCAGTTTGTGACAGAAGCTAAGGCAGGGATTTTTAATCTGGGTTATTTGCCTTCTGCTGACAAATCCGTCATCACCAAACCTCAGACTACCATGGAAGCACTTGAAAAGCTCTGTCATTTGCTTGTCAAGGGTGGACGGATTGCCATTATGATTTATTATGGTCATGAGGGAGGAGACACCGAGAGGGATGCTGTGTTGGAGTTTGTTAGCCAGTTGAACCAACAAGAGTATACAGCTGCCATTTATCGGACTCTCAACCAAGTTAACAATCCACCGTTTTTAGTTATGATTGAAAAATTAGAAAGGTATAGACATGGATAAGCAATACCTTCGTGAGAAGCTTGAGGCAATGCGCCAAAATTTTGTCGAGTCAACGCATCACGAGCGAGCAGTCGGGGTGCTCGACGAAGCACATATGAGCAAGAAAATGCTTAAAATCAAGAAAAAATTAGTAGCTCTTGAAATGGAACGATGCCAGAAAAAAATTGAGCACAAAGACTGTTCTAAGATTGATCAGAAAATCCAAGAGCAAAAGGAGATTTTTGAATCTTGTTGTAAAAAAGATTAAGGAGGAATTGTGTGGAATTACTCATTTACTTGATTCTATTTTTATTTGTCTTAATCATTTCAACCACGACCAATAAACTTCTCCCTTTTTTGCCCCTTCCTCTTGTGCAAATCCTTTTAGGGATTGGGATTGGCTTATTTGTTCCCGATGCGGACTTTCATCTCAATACAGAGCTGTTTCTGGCCATGGTTATTGGTCCCTTACTTTTCCGGGAGGCAGAAGAAGCGGATATTACGTCCATTTTGAAGCACTGGCGGATTGTCGTCTTTCTGATTTTTCCTGTGATTTTTATCTCGACCTTAAGCTTGGGGGGCATGGCTCACTTCCTTTGGATGACTCTTCCTTTAGCTGCCTGTTTAGCAGTTGGAGCGGCACTTGGGCCAACAGATTTGGTTGCCTTCGCATCTCTTTCTGAACGTTTTCGTTTTCCCAAACGGGTTTCTAATATTCTAAAAGGGGAAGGACTCTTAAATGACGCTTCTGGTTTGGTTGCCTTTCAGATGGCTCTGGCTGCTTGGACAACAGGAACCTTTTCTTTCAGCCAAGCTGGAACTTCCCTAGCACTTTCTATACTTGGTGGTTTTGTAGTCGGTTTTGTGACGGCTATGGTCAATCGTTTTTTGCATAGCTTTTTACTGAGTGTGCGAGCGATAGATATAGCCAGTGAACTATTGCTAGAGCTAAGTTTGCCACTCATGACTTTTTTTATTGCAGAGGAGTTTCATGTTTCAGGGATTATCGCAGTAGTGGTTGCAGGTATTTTAAAGGCCAGTCGTTTTAAGAAAATTACGCTCCTTGAGGCTCAGGTAGACACCGTGACGGAGACCGTCTGGCACACCGTGACCTTTATGCTAAATGGATCAGTCTTTGTTCTCTTGGGAATGGAATTAGAGTTGATAGCAGAGCCGATCTTGTCTAATTCTCTCTACAATCCCCTTCTTTTACTGCTTTCAGTTGTCGTTCTGACTTTCTTGCTTTTTGCGATCCGCTTTGTCATGATTGCTGGTTTTTACTTTGTGAGGACGCGTCGACTTAAGAAAAAAATTCATAAGTACACGAAAGATATGCTTCTTTTGACCTTCTCTGGTGTCAAAGGAACAGTATCTATCGCGACCATTCTCCTCATACCAAGTCATTTGGAGCAGGAATATCCTCTGTTACTCTTCCTTGTAGCAGGCGTTACACTATTGAGCTTTCTAACAGGTTTATTGGTCCTCCCTTACTTATCTGAAGAACAAGAGGAAAGCAAGGACCATTTGATGCATATTGCGATTTTGAATGATGTGGCTGCAGAATTAGAAAAAGAGCTGGACCATCACAAGAACAAACTTCCTCTTTATGCAGCTATTGATAACTATCATGGTCGGATTGAAAACCTCATCCTTAGTCTGGAAAATAAGAGAGTCCAAGAGGACTGGGAGTCCCTCAAGCTTCTTATCTTGAGTATTGAGAGTGACGGTTTGGAGCAAGCCTACGAAGAAAATAGAATCAGTGAGCGTGGCTATCGAGTTTACCAACGTTACCTAAAAAGCATGGAGCAGAGTATCAATAGGAATTTCGCTTCTAGAGTGACTTATTACTTCCTAGTTTCCTTACGGATACTGCGCTTTCTACTCCATGAAATGTTTACCTTTGGCAAAACTTTCCGTAGTTGGATGAATGAAGAATCTCGTAAACTACTAGCAGTTGACTATGATCAAATTTCAGAGTTGTATTTGGAAAATACAGAGCTGATTATCGAGAGTTTGGAAAACCTCAAAGGGGTTTACAAGAGTTCTCTGATTAGCTTTATGCAAGAGTCTCGTCTACGCGAGACGGCCATTATCGGAAGTGGTGCCTTTGTTGAGCGGGTTATCAATCGCATCAAGCCAAACAATATCGATGAAATGCTACGAGGGTACTATCTCGAACGTAAGGCAATCTTTGAATACGAAGAAGCTAAACTGATAACAGCCAAGTATGCCAAAAAACTACGCCAAAATGTGAATAATTTAGAGAATTATTCTCTGAAAGAGGCTGCAAATACCTTGCCTTATGATATGCTAGATTTAATCAGAAGAACTTAAATGATGAAGAAAATGACGGAGGATGGAACATGAAAAAGTGGTGGAAAGAGCTGATGGACAGGCCCTTATTGAAAGCTTTTTTACATTATTATCAAGCATCTGATAGTGAGTTGACCAGTGTTGCGGTTGCCTACTATTGGTTGATTTCAATTTTTCCTTTGCTGATGATAATGGTCAATATTTTGCCTTATTTTCAGATTCCGGTCTCAAATTTCTTACTGACGATCAAGGAATTTTTGCCTGATACAGTGTATGATGTGGTCGCCAAGATTGTCCGAGAAGTCCTGACTCAACCATCAACTGGTTTGCTGAGTTTTGCCGTTTTGTCAGCCCTGTGGACCTTTTCAAAATCAATGGATTTCCTTCAAAAAGCCTTTAATAAAGCCTATGGGGTGACCAAGAGTCGAGGAATTATCTCCCATCAGTTGATGAGTTTGCTTGTTAGCCTCGGCTTGCAGATTCTTTTTGCCTTGGCCTTGTTTTTGAGTATGTTTGGTCGTATGTTGCTCAACCTCCTCAAAACTTACTGGCAATCAGACAGTCTGCTATTTTCCTATCTGCAAGATTTTACAGGCCCTCTGGTCTATACCTTGATCTTTGCCATTCTGGTTATGATCTATTACTTCCTTCCAAAAGTAAAAGCACCACGAATCCGCTATGTTTTACCAGGAAGTGTCTTTGTTTTGCTAACTCTTATCTTTTTATTGAATATCTTTTCTGTCTACGTCAATAGTTATGTTAATCATCTAGTTGACGTTCGATTTTTCAGTTCCATTATCGTGGTAGTCATGATGTTTTGGTTTATTCTCATTGCAAAGATTTTGATTATCGGAGCAGTTATCAATGCCAGTGTTCAGAGTTTGAAAGATCCAAAGTTTAGAATGGAATAATCATAACCACCCGTCAAACGGGTGGTTTGCACCAGGGCTATAAGCCCAAATTACCAGCCAGCGCCTAAAGGCGCT
>CAJNCL010000012.1:0-7969 GCA_905221255.1 bacterium | reverse complement strand
TGTGTTGCCTTGTAAGTTGGAGCTGGGGTGAATTCCCAAGTACCGACGAAGTGGGCATCCGCTCCATTGATGGTTTCAGAAGTCTTGTCATAGGACTTGAAGCTCCATGTGCCTTCTGCTGTCTTCACTTCTGTTTGACTTGGTTGCGTTGGCGTTGCTTGGCTGCCATCTTTCAAGTCTGTTTGGTCTGCTGGAAGCAAGACTTTAACTTCTTGTGGAAGTTCTTTACCTGGAGTTCCGCTGACAAATTCATGTGTTGCCTTGTAAGTTGGAGCTGGGGTGAATTCCCAAGTACCGACGAAGTGGGCATCCGCTCCATTGATGGTTTCTGATGCCTTGTCATAGGACTTGAAGCTCCATGTACCTTCTGACGTCTTCACTTCTGTTTGACTTGGTTGAGTCGGAGTCGCTTGACTGCCGTCTTTCAAGTCTGTTTGGTCTGACGGAAGTAAGGATTTCACTTCTTGTGGAAGTTCTTTTCCAGGCGTTCCGCTGACAAACTCGTGAGTCGCCTTGTAAGTTGGAGCTGGGGTGAATTCCCAAGTACCGATAAAGTGGGCATCCGCTCCATTGATGGTTTCTGATGCCTTGTCATAGGACTTGAAGCTCCATGTGCCTTCTGACGTCTTCACTTCTGTTTTACTTGGTTGAGTTGGAGTTACTTGACTACCATTAGACAAGTTCTTATCTGTCGCTGGAAGCAAGTCTTTCACTTCTTGTGGAAGCTCTTTACCTGGAGTCCCACTCACAAACTCATGATGTTTTTCATAAAGAAGGGCAGTGCTTACCTGATTAGAAGGAGCTGATAAATTATCAACATGCAATGTTACAGTATTGTCAATCTTTTCAGGACCTTTTTCTTCTACTTTTTTGTTTGTAGTAGTATTATAAGTTACAATAATTTCAGCAGAAGAATTTGCTTTTATGTATTCAGGTGTCATTTTAACAGTAACAGTTTGGCCATTCTTTTCAATAGTATAATCACGCCCTTCCTGTAGAGTCACTCCACCTGATTCCACTTTAAGTCCTTGATAATCAAGGCGCTCATCAAAATTCTGAACCATTTCGATAGATGAAGGCGTTGCTAAAAGATCTTTGCCAGGAACCGGAACTTTAAACCTTGCTTTATAAGTGATATTTTGCCCCTCTTTAGCTGGAATCTCTGTAGGATCTACTTCTAGAACAGGGCTCGGATCAAGTTTTTCAACATAGAGACCAAAGACGGCCGAAGCAACCTCTGTTGATGAATAAGCAAAATTCATCCTATTACTATTCGATCGAAGGGCGAAACCAGAGATATTGTTCTCAGAATCGCTACCACTTGTAATCTGAGTCGCAATCCAAGCAGTTCGTTCTCCTTGGTCTTCCTGTTTCAAAACATTGGCATTGTTCATCAGACGAAGATTAACATCATTTTGATAATTTTTAATATAGAAGGTTTCCTTCAAGTTGTTTGCATCCATTGCATCGATGTCCGTTGGTTTCATGACCAACTTCAAATCTGTCTCTGAACCATCTGCATAACTCAACTCGGCTGTTACATCAGCATCAATCCAAAATGCTTTATTCATGATGTAATCATGATTCGCATCTACGTAAGGAACATTACCAATTTCAAAAGCACTACTTTCCCATAATTCAGAAATTGAGAAAAATTCAACAGTAGATTTTTGAGCACTATTCATTTCAGACTCTGCTTGAGCAGTGTTTAGATAGTGAAGAGTTACCTTATTGAATTTTAAGTAAGCATCTACTTGCTTACCATTAACTGTCCCAATATTTGTGAATTTTAGAGAAAGAGGATTTTCAAAAACTTGATCCTGTTTTTTACTTTTATCTACTTTAAGAGTAAAGTTCTCCATCTCGCCTGGATAGGCACCACCCCAGAGATATTCATAGTGGGGATTCGATAAATGAAACTGATCAACAGCCTGTGATTTAGATAAAACACTAAAATTGTTGATGTTCAAATTAAACTTACGAATATCCAAGGTTGAGATATCCGTTCCATTTTTTATTTCTTCTAAAGCCGCATAAGATTGAAGCGGAAGAAGAAAAATAGAAAAAAGTAAAACGACTAGTCCGAGAAAAGCCTGTTTTTTTCTACTGAAAATAGTAGAAAAAGGCATTCTCATGCGATATTTCCATTTCATAATGTACCTCCAAAACTAAAAATGATTATTTGATCATTTCAAAAGAAATATTCATCTCATTCTAACACAAAAAAAGGGAAATTGAAAGCAAATATAAAAAAATATTTACTTTTTTGTATTTCCAAATTATTATTCATTCTGTCCATATATACTTAAAACATTTAT
Source organism: bacterium (assembly GCA_905221255.1). Lineage (GTDB taxonomy): Bacteria > Bacillota > Bacilli > Lactobacillales > Streptococcaceae > Streptococcus. The sequence continues at coordinate 5,651 of CAJNCL010000012.1, read as the reverse complement.
CTATATATTAAAAGGTGTGTTCTTTTCACAAAGTTGACATGGGGTAAAGTCTATTTCGAGTCATTGAATCTATCTTCATTATGTAGTATTCATACCAGAAACCCCTCTATAAACCATACAAATAAATTAATTTTTATTTATAATTTCGAAAATAGAATAAGAGTTTCTCTCTTTTGATTTAAAAGGTCTCAGTTTATTTTATATTTTATAAAAAGAACCCGAGAATCAATCTCGAGTTCTTTTTGATATCTGTCTAACGAAAAACTTTTGAACGTTAAGATGGCTTAGTCTTTCTTACGAAGGACAAAAGCTGCTAGGCTTGCAAAGGCAAGACCGATGATTGAAAGAAGACTAGATACTGCTGAACCTGTGTTTGGTAGAGCTTTCTTATCTTGACTTGCAGTTTCTTCTTTCTTGTTGCTTTCAGCTTGATTTCCTGTTGTTGTAGATGCTACTTTCTTAGTTCCTACTTCAACGATCTCATCTACTGCTGGAGTGGTGATTGTGTTGGATTTCTCAACACGATCTGTTTCTTTTCCGTCTGTGTAGGTAACTGTGTAAACGATGGTGCGAACACCCTTCTTACCAGCAGCTTTTACTACACGAGTTCCTTCTGGAAGTTCAGAATTTGTGACTTCCTTAGTTTGGAAGGCAACATCTTCTGTCTTTGTTTCTTCCTTCGTTGTAACTACTGGAGCTACTACTTTCTTAGTTCCTACTTCAACGATCTCATCTACTGCTGGAGTGGTGATTGTCTTGGATTTCTCAACACGACCTGTTTCTACTCCGTCTGTGTAGGTAACTGTGTAAACAATGGTGCGAACACCCTTCTTACCAGCAGCTTTTACTACACGACTTCCTTCTGGAAGTTCAGAATTTGTGACTTCCTTAGTTTGGAAGGCAACATCTTCTGTCTTTGTTTCTTCCTTCGTTGTAACTACTGGAGCTACTACTTTCTTAGTTCCTACTTCAACGATCTCATCTACTGCTGGAGTGGTGATTGTCTTGGATTTCACCTCACGACCTGTTTCTTTTCCGTCTGTGTAAGTAACTGTGTAAACGATAGTGCGAACACCCTTCTTACCAGCTGTTTTCACTACACGAGTTCCTTCTGGAAGTTCAGAATTTGTGACTTCCTTAGTTTGGAAGGCAACTTCTTCTGTCTTTGTTTCTTCCTTCGTTGTAACTACTGGAGCTACTACTTTCTTAGTTCCTACTTCGACAACTTCGTCTACTGCTGGAGTGGTGATTGTCTTGGATTTCACCTCACGACCTGTTTCTTTTCCGTCTGTGTAAGTAACTGTGTAAACGATAGTGCGAACACCCTTCTTACCAGCTGTTTTCACTACACGAGTTCCTTCTGGAAGTTCAGAATTTGTGACTTCCTTAGTTTGGAAGGCAACTTCTTCTGTCTTTGTTTCTTCCTTCGTTGTTACTACTGGAGCTACTACTTTCTTAGTTCCTACTTCAACGATCTCGTCTACTGCTGGAGTGGTGATTGTCTTGGATTTCACCTCACGACCTGTTTCTTTTCCGTCTGTGTAAGTAACTGTGTAAACGATAGTGCGAACACCCTTCTTACCAGCTGTTTTCACTACACGAGTTCCTTCTGGAAGTTCAGAATTTGTGACTTCCTTAGTTTGGAAGGCAACTTCTTCTGTCTTTGTTTCTTCCTTCGTTGTTACTACTGGAGCTACTACTTTCTTAGTTCCTACTTCAACGATCTCGTCTACTGCTGGAGTAGTGATTGTGTTGGATTTCACCTCACGACCTGTTTCAACGCCGTCTGTGTAAGTGACAGTTTCAACAATCGTACGAACACCTTTTTGGCCAGCTGTTTTTACTCGGCGAACACCTTCAGCTAAGAGTGCATTTTCAACCTCACGAGTCTGGAAGGCAACTTCTTCAGTTTTAGTTACTTCCTTAGTAGTTACAACTGCTTTGGCACCTGTATAGGTAACCTTGTTTTTTGCAGCTTTCTTAGTCTTGCGTGAAACTTCTTTACGAGATTTTTCAACACCATCCACTTTTGTCACTTCATAAGTGACTTCATCGATACCTTCTTCACCTTCTTCAACACGCGTTTGACCCTTATCCAGTGCTGGGTCTACTTTCGTTTCTTCTTTGAAAGCAACTTTTTCCTCCACAGTCACTGTTTCTTTGGTTTCAACACCTGTTTTCTTAGTTCCAACTTCGATGATTTCTTCTACTGGTTCTTTGGTAACTTTCTCGCTTTTCTTAGTACGAGCTGTTTCTTTACCATCTGTCAGTGTGATATCCCAAGTAATGGTCTTAGTACCTTTAACACCCGCTTGTTTCACATTGCGAGTACCTTCTGCAAGATCGGCATTATTTTCGGTACGAGATGCATAAGGAATCTCTTCTGTCGTAGTGATTTCTTGATGCTCAACTTTTGGTTCCGTTGGTTGTTCTGTCTTACCAGCCAACAAAGCTTCAGCCTTGGCTTTCAACTCATTGTAGCGAGTTTCATATGCCACAAAACCTTTTTGAGCTTCTGGACTCTTCATTGCCTTCTTTGCGATAGGAAGGTAGTTAGTAGCTTCCGCCAAGCTATCTTCTAATCCAGTTTTGTTGTCTTCATCATTAGGATTAGCTTTATAGTCAGCGATGAAAGCCTCTAGATCATTCAGTTTATCTCTAAATCGGAATGCCACGACTCTCTCTTGGCCATCTGGAATTTCTTCATCTTCCGCTGGTGTTTCTTCTGCATGCACTGTTGGAATTTGATATAAATCTGGAGCTACATGATAAGTAGCTACTCCAAGAGCGTTTAAAGCAAGTATTGAAATCCCTAACTTTAATAATTTTTTTCTACTCATTATTCTTTCCTTAACACTTTCAATATACAGTAAGGAGAAGAGTAAAATTTTCTACTCTCCTCTTACTATATGATACTAACGTTCAGCTTTACGCTTCCAAACTAGAAGTCCAGCAAGTCCTAGAGCTAGGGCAGCAAGTACTCCAAAGATTGAAGAAGCTTCAGAACCTGTATTTGGCAAGTTTTTGCCTGGATCTTTTGGCGGAACATTCCCAACAGGAGTTGGTTTTGTAGGTTCCTCCGGTTTAGGTGGGAACACCACAACTGTATTGGTAGTCTTTGGCTTTGGATTATGGTTAAAGCTTACTGTAGCTTTATTAGGAACACCATTAGAGAATTGTGCAAAATCTGTTCCTTCTTTGAAGTTAGTGTAAAGTACAAGACGTACGGTACTTCCCTTCAAGGCTTCAAGAACATCCTTGTCGCTGATTTCAAAAGTCACAACATTGCTAGTTTCATCGTAAGTAACAGTAGCAATTGCTTCTAAATCTTTACCTACTAATTCACCGCGGTCATTTGAAACTTTAGACAATTTATCAATAGCTGCTTGAAGCTTGGTTTGAGCTTCTTTTAGTTTCTTGATTTCATTTTCGAGTTTCTCTTGTTGTTGTTTCTTATCAGCTGGTGCCAATTCTGATTCTTTCTCAGCTGGTGCTTGAAGTTTAGCCAAGTTTTCTTCAGCTGCTTTCAACTCTGCTTCCAAGCTTGCAAGATCTTGACTTGGCTCGCTAGTTGCAGGTTTCTTATCTTCTGATGCAGAAGAATCAGATGTAGCTGGAGTTGTAGTTTCAGCTGGTTTAGCTGGCTGCGCTGCCTTAGCTGCTTCCAACTTCGCTTTCAATTCAGCTACTTTAGCTTCCGCTGCCTTGAGTTCTTCCTTCTTACCAGTCTCTGTTGAAGTCTCTTCTGTTGACTTGCCTGTCAAAGCTTTGAGTTCTTTCTCAGACTGTTCAAGTTGAGCTTGAAGAGTTGCTTTGATCTTGTCAAACTGAGCATTTTCAACTTTAAGAGCGATACGGTCTTTGTTGACTTTCAAGACTGAATCGATTTTATCAGTGATCGTAAAGCTAGTCAAGTCTGTCTTGATAAGACGACCATATTGATCCTTCTTAGCATTTCCGTTTTCATCTACTGGATCTGTTGGAACCGGTGTAGTAATATCGAATCGGAAGGTATCTAAAGCGTTTGGCAAGTGGTAGTCTTTATCAGGTTTAGATCCATCTTCTGGTCCAACAGACTTAGCTGGTTCACCTGGTGTTGGATCTGTTGGTTTTTCTGGGTCACGCGGTTTCACCGTTACTGGTTTTGTTTCCTTGCTGCCAGATTGACCATTCGCATCCTTGAAGTTGATAGTTGCTTTGTTTGGTACCAATTGGTCCTTATAAGGAGTCAAATCGCTATTCGCTTTGAGTTTAGCTGGGATGTACAATTGAATCTCTTTGAAGCCTTTTAGTCGAGCGAAATCTTTCACTTTTACAGTGACAGTATTTCCTTCAACACTTGTTTCAAGGGCACCATTTGCATCACGTCCATCTACATAAGCTACTGGTGTATCAGCGATTGCCAAGACAGATTCAAGTGTGTCCGTTACGGTGAACTCTTTGTACTTATCAATATCTTTTGGCAAAGTGGTATTGACATTATACATGTATGGTGTGTCGTATTCCACATCCAAGTGGTCCAAGGTACGATTAATCTTCTTAGAAATTTCTGGTTCTGGTTCTTTTGGAACGATAACCGGAACTTTATTCGAATCTTTGTGTAGCCCTGGTTTGTGTGGGAACTTCGCGTCATAAGAAGCTGTATTTGGAACAGTGAATCCACGCTCTGTTAGATATGGAGTTAAATCAGCTCCCGCTTTAATCTTAGCAGTGAAGCTCAATTCAACAGCTTGACCACCATTTGCTTTCACTTGCTCTTTTGTAAGTGTCAAGGTAATGGTTTGACCCTCTACCTTGATTTGACTGGCATCAAGAGCTTGACCATTCAAGATTGCACTTGCTGAACCTGCATAATCAAGAACAGACTCAAGTGTATCACTTACGCTGAAGGCTGTCGCATCTGTTGGGACACTTGTTTTCACGTTGTATGTGAAAATTTGATTACGATCAGCGAGTGTTTCTTCAGCTTTAGTATTGACATCTTTCTTGATTTCTGGCTCTTCTGGAGTCGGTGGAGTTACTGGAACTTCATTTGAATCCTTAGTGAAGCCTGGTTTGTTTGGAAGATCTGCCTTGTAAGCTGCCTTGTTTGGAATCTGTGTGCTTCCATCTTCCTTCTCATATGCAGACAAGTTCGCACCCGCTTTGATCTTAGCGTCGAAAGTTAATTCAACTGCTTGACCAGCACTTGTTTTAGCTTGTTCTTCTGTAAGTGTCAAGGTAATGGTTTGACCTTCTACCTTGATTTGGCTAGCGTCAAGCGCTTGACCATTCAATTTAGCACTTGAAGTTCCGGCGAATTCAAGAACGTCTACTAGTGTATCTGTGACTGCGAAGGCTGTCGCATCTTGCGCTACACTTGTTTTCACGTTGTAAGTGAAGACTTGGTCACGTTTGTCAAGAGTTTCAGCTTCTTTGCCGTTCACATCTTTCTTGATTTCTGGCTCTTCTGGAGTCGGTGGCGTTACTGGGACTTCATTAGAGTCTTTCGTAAAGCCTGGTTTGTTTGGAAGATCTGCCTTGTAAGCTGCCTTGTTAGGAACTTTCACAGTCTTATCTTCTGATAGGTAAGCAGACAAGTTCGCGCCGGCTTTGATCTTAGCGTCGAATGTTAATTCAACTGCTTGACCGCCATTGGCTTTGACTTGTTC
>CAJNCL010000011.1:0-8267 GCA_905221255.1 bacterium | reverse complement strand
TGTCACCGTTTGGAAGTTTCTTAGTCTCTACGAAGCGGTAACCTGGAATATCTTTCTTAGGTTGTTCGCCGTCTTCGGTTGGATAACCTGGAATTTCATTCCCTTCCTTATCCTTATGACTTGTCTTAACCTTCTCATAAACGTGCTCTGTGTCACCGTTTGGAAGTTTCTTAGTCTCTACGAAGCGGTAGCCTGGAATATCTTTCTTAGGTTGTTCACCGTCTTCGCTTGGATAACCTGGAATGTCATTGCCTTCCTTATCCTTATGACTAGTCTTAACCTTCTCATAAACGTGCTCTGTGTCACCGTTTGGAAGTTTCTTAGTCTCTACGAAGCGGTAGCCCGGAATATCTTTCTTAGGTTGTTCACCGTCTTCGCTTGGATGACCTGGAATTTCGTTCCCTTCCTTATCCTTATGACTTGTCTTCACTTTTTCGTAGACATGTTCTGTGTCACCGTTTGGAAGTTTCTTAGTCTCTACGAAGCGGTAGCCCGGAATATCTTTCTTAGGTTGTTCGCCGTCTTCGCTTGGATAACCTGGAATTTCATTGCCTTCCTTATCCTTGTGACTGGTCTTAACCTTCTCATAAACGTGTTCTGTGTCACCGTTTGGAAGTTTCTTAGTCTCTACGAAGCGGTAACCTGGAATATCCTTCTTCGGTTGTTCGCCGTCTTCGGTTGGATAACCTGGAATTTCATTCCCTTCCTTATCCTTATGACTAGTCTTAACCTTCTCATAAACGTGTTCTGTGTCGCCGTTTGGAAGTTTCTTAGTCTCTACGAAGCGGTAACCTGGAATATCCTTCTTAGGTTGTTCGCCGTCTTCGCTTGGATAACCTGGAATTTCATTGCCTTCCTTATCCTTGTGACTGGTCTTAACCTTCTCATAAACGTGGACCACATTGCCTTTTTCATCAACCTTAGTTTCAACAATTTTATATCCTGGAATATCTTTCTTAGGTTGCGAACCATCTTCACTTGGTGCTAGGATATTTCCTTTAGTATCAACAAATGAAGTATTCGGACGTACAGTAGGGATGTATTTAGCTGTAATTGGGGTTCCATTCTTATCAACACGTTTAACTGTTACTCCAGTTGCTCGACCTACAAATTCTGGCTCTGGTGTGAAAGTAACTTTTCCAGCTTCATCAATAGTATATGTACCCTCACCTGGTACCTTCTTCTCTGTTGTACCATCGTCAAAGGTCGGCTTAACTGTTTCATCAATTTCTACCGGAATTTCTTTACCATTGATTGTTACTTTTCCGCCTTCAAATGTTGGTGTTCCTGATTGAGGTTGTCCTTTCGGACCTTCTGATTCAGAATCTTTTGAAGTAGGTGTAACCGGGATAACAACTGGGGTATACTTAGCTGTAATTGGGGTTCCATTCTTATCAACACGCTTAACAGTCACACCTGTTGCTTGACCTGTAAATGTCTTCTCGGGAGTAAAGGTTACTTTTCCAGTTTCATCAATAGTATATGTACCTTCACCTGGAATTGTCTTCTCTGTTGTACCATCATCAAACGTTGGTTTGACTGTTTCATCAATTTCAACAGTTTTCTCAATACCATTAACTTTGACTTTTCCACCTTCAAATGTTGGTGTTCCTGATTGAGTTGCACCCTGAACATCTGTTGTAACAACATCCGAACTTGTTGGAGTTGCTGGTTTAACAACTGGAGTGTATTTAGCTTTTACAGGAGTTCCATTCTCATCTACACGTTGAACTTCTACGCCTGTTCCTTTTCCAGTAAATTGTGGTTCTGGCTTAAATTCTACCATACCATTATTTACAGTATAAGTTCCTTCGCCTGGAATGACAATTGGTTGATCTGTTGGTTTTCCTGTTTTTGGATCAATAAGTTCAAGACCCTTGGTTTCATCAATAGGAACAATTTTTTCCACTCCATTAACAGTAACCCTACCACCTAGGAATGTAGGCACTCCTTTTTGAGTTGCACCTTGAATGTCTTCTGTAACAGCATCAGTAGCTGTTGGAATTGCTGCCTTAACAACTGGAGTGTAGCTTGCTGTAACAGGGGTTCCATTCTTGTCTTCACGTAAAACTTCAACGCCTGATGCTTGACCTGTAAAGGTTTTTTCAGGAACAAAGGTTACTGTTCCGTCCGGTGCTACAGTATAAGTACCTTCACCCGGAATAGTGATAGAATCCACAACATTTCCAGTTTTAGGATCAATCAATTTAGCTGGAACAGTGTCATTCATCTCAACAGTAACTTCTTTTCCATTGACAACTGCAGTTCCACCTTGGAATTCTGGTTTTCCAGTTTGAGTTGCACCTTGAACATCTTCAGAAGTCGCAGGAACTCCAATAGGATTTACTGGGATAATTTGTGGCGTGTAAGTTGTCGTCACTTTAGTTCCGTTTTCATCTTCTGCTTGCACAGTTGCTGGAGTAACCTTACCAGAATACAATTTATCCGTTGGACTAAAGGTTACCTTACCAGTTGTTGGATCAATAGAGAATGTACCAATTTCAGTAGTACCATCTTCAGCATAAGCTGGAGTTGTCTGACCTGCAGGAACTTCATTTCCTTCTTTATCAAGAAGTTTTACTGAACCTTGTTTAATTGGTGCAATTGCATCACCTTGAACAAATGTAGGGGTGCCTGTTTGTGTTGCTCCTTGAATATTTTCAGAAGTTGCTGGAGTTGCTGTTGGTGTAACTGGCGTAATCAATGGTGTGTAAGTTGTTTCAACCGAAATACCATTTTTATCTTTAGCCTGTACACGCACAGGTTGAACTTCACCACTATAAGTCTTATCAGTTGGGGTAAAGACTGCAACGGCTTGTCCACCAACTGTTTTCAGAGTATATGTACCAATAACATTTCCACTAGGGTCTTTAGCTGGAACAGATGTTGCTGGAGTTCCGGTTTCATCTAAAAGAGTGAAAGTAGCTGGGTCAATATCTACAGTCACCTGTTTACCATCCAGTGTAGTCGTACCACCATTGAATGTTACTGTACTTTCTTGAGTTGCTCCTTGGACATCAACTGACTTAGCAGGTTCTGCTGTTGGAGTAACACCTACAATATGTGGAGTATAAGTTGTCTTAACTTTTGTACCATTCTCATCTTCAGCCTGAACTGTTGCAGGTTGGACTTTACCTTTGTAAGTCTTATCGGTTGGACTGAATGTTACAGTATTTGAAGTTGGGTCAATTGTATATTCCCCTACTTTGTTACCATTCTCATCCAAAGCATCTACTGAAGCTCCAGGTGCTACCGGAGTACCAGTCTTATCAAGAAGAACAGCTGAGTTCGGCTTGATTGGAGCAACAGAGTGTCCTTCTTTGAATGCTACCGTTCCTGTTTGAGTAGCGCCTTGGATACCAGTTGATTCTGCAGGAGTTGCTGTTGGAGTAACTGGTGTAACAGTTGGAGTATAAGTTGCTGTCGCTGTAGCGGTAATAGGTCTTCCACCTTTATCTTGACCAAGAGTTGCTGTTAATGATACAGTCACTGGGGTTGCTGTACCTGTGAATGTTTTCAACGGAACAAATGTCACAACACCAGTTTCATTATTAATTGTGTATGTTCCTTGACCATCAATTGTTACTTGGTCAACTAAGTTACCAGTGGTAGAATCTACCAACTTAGCAGGTGAAGTAGCACTTGGTGCCACAGGTGAGCCATCACCAACAGATGTAAAGGTTGGAGTACCTGTTTGAGTCGCTCCTTGAACATCTGTGGATGTTACATTATGACCTTCAATCGTGTCTGTTACTGTGATGTGGTAAGTTGTTGTAGCGGTTGATGAGCCAGCCCCATGATCCACACCCGATTCAGTTCCACCTATTGTAGCATCTGTTGTGTAATTGCCATTACTATCAATAACGTCAACTGTTACTGTATAGACTCCCACTTCACTCAGTGTATAACCACTAGCAAGATTATAGTTGTTTGCATCTTGTTTAGTGTCATAAACCTTCTGAACTCCTGAAGGAGATGTTACTGTAATACGAGTAATGTAAGTTGTTTTTCCGTACTTAGTATCTTCTGCATCAGAGATTGTCACTGCAGCTTTTGCTTCATTACGGAGATCTACCGCAGTTCCTTTAGTAGAAGTATAATCTTGTGAGCTTGCAGTTGGTTTCGTATTGACAACAGTCGCAACATCTGAGTTAGTTGCGATTGTTCCTCTAATGATTCCACCAAAACCTGATTTAGTATGAACTTCCCATGAATCATCACCCAACTTTTTAGCAGTAACTTCTGTTCCATCTGATGATGTCCATGTGTTTGAATATTTGTCAAAAGTAATAGTTACTGACATACCATCGCCAGCTTGGTTAGTATTTTGAGAAACATATTCCGTCATTGGACGATCAGGAGTAGTTACACTTGTTACATTTCCATCTTTATCAAGTTGACGAGTATATTCGTAAATGAAGAATTTCATACCGCCATCTAGTTTCGTTTCAGTGTATACTTGGCGTTTCGTCCAAGTTGTAGTCCCATCTCCATTTGCTGTTTTCACTTCGGCATAGTCAGCAGGAAGCTCCCAGTGACCAGATGTACTATTTAAAACTGCAGTGTGTTTTTGCCCATCAGTTCCATTCAATTCAACTCGATCACGTAAGAAAGTTCCCTTAACATTTTCAGCTGATGCTTCTACTTTGATATTATCAACACCAACTTTTGCAGTTGCCTCTGACGTGACTGGAATATTAAAGACGGTATTTGAATCTACAGCACCTAGTTCTTGATTTTCAGTAACCGCTGTATTGGTTGAACCACTATCTACAAGCCATTTACCATTAACGGCTTTCAAGTTTGTTACAGTTCCATCTGGCATTGTAACCTTAGCACTTGTAGCACCTTTCGAGATTTTAACAGGAACTGTTGTTGAATAGGTTTCAACGTTTTGAACTTCAACTTTAGGCTTAACAACTACAGTAATAGAACCGTGCGCCTCTTGACCTGACTGATTCCATGTCGTATTATTAGATAATTTATCATAATCTTTAGCAAATACTGAAACGGTATAGATACCTGCCTCTGTCACCTTACCTCCAATGACAGCATTACCCATGTTGGTTCCAGCAGCTTTTTGCTCTTCAGCAGTACTGTTTGTTACAGTATAGTTGGTACCAGGAATCAACACTTTAGAATCATCTAATTCTGCTCCTATAGTGTTGTAGCCTGAGACACCTGTGACTGCTTTAGAAGAATTTTGACGAACTTTAACTACTTTACCTTCAGCAGTTGTATAGTCATAGTTTCCTGCTGAATTGCCAGGTATCGCACTAGCTCCCGAAGAATCATGAAAACGAAGATTGATATTCGCATCATCACCAACAGTTCTATCATAACGAGCTGAATCTGACTGAATTGTAGGAGGTGTGCTATCTTGCCAACCTACCCAACCAGCACGTAGATTCTGAATTTGGAAGGTGACAGTCCGCCCATCTGTATTCGTTGCAGTAATATTGAATCGTAAGTCATACACTCCATTTTCAATACCAGCAATTACTTTACCTTGAATGGTATCTGTCGCCTCATCATAAGTAACACCTGGTACAAGGTTAGTTGGTGTTACAGAGGTAAGACTCCAACCAGCTTGCTTAGCTTTTTCTGTAACTGCAATACGATCTTTCAAACCTTTAATATAAACTCTGTCAACTCCTTGTTCATACCCATAGCCATAAATTTCTGTAGCTAGGTATTCATAACCACCGTTAGCAGAGTAAATCGATGTTGCAGCGTTTGAAATTCTTGACCCATCCGCACGGAGTTTGTTTCTCCAAAGAGGGGCTTCTTCTGCTAATTTTTTAGCGGCATCAGGGGTTAATGGATAGTCTACACGTCCTTTGTTGTTATGACCAGTTTTTCCACCCTGTTCTGTATGCATCCCATTTCCAGCATTTGTATCATTACCAACCCGCTGATTAGAATAGACTTCTATCTCTAACCCTGTAGCATCAGTACCCGTAATTAATTTAATTTCTTGTACTGGAATTGTATAGGTATCTTTACCAGTATGATTTGCAGCGTTTGTTTCCGATGCATGAGTTGTGTTAGAACCCTCTTCAGCATAGAAATCTTGAGCAGCCAAAGCTACTCCAAAGTTTCCATCTTTTCCGATTCCTGCTTTTTTTAGCTCATTATATACTGCAAGAATTGACTCGTTCAAACGTGACAATTGTTCATTGCCTTGTTTAGCTGTAACGCTATCCATAGCTAACACTTTTTTAGCTTCCGCAATAACTTCTTTATTATTAGCTATCGCTGCCTCAATTGCCGCTTTGTTTTCAGCCTCAAGCTTATTTTTCCGGACTGCTTCATCTGCAAGAACATTTGTCACTTCCGCTTCTGACGTGACCTGTTCCAAAACCTTTTTAGATTCTTCTACAGCTTTTTCTGTAGCAGTGGTCGCCACTGGTTTGACTGCTGTAGTTGCTGCTGTTTCCTCAACTTGTTTCCCAGCTTCGTCTGACTCAACTACAACTGTAATCAAAGATTCAACTTTAGCATGCTCTGCATCGATATCAGCCTGTTTTGCAGTTTCGTTTGCAAGAACTGCCTTTGCCGCAGTCAATACTTCATTTGCAGTAGCTATCGCTGTTGCATCAGCTTTCTTTGCAGATGCAATCTTCGCTTCTAACTCAACTACTTTTTTAGTCAGAGCAGTCTTATCAACTTTTTTAGTCTCTACTACTTTTTCTGACGCCTTAGCTTCAGATTTCTCCGCCGTTATAGTTGACTCCGACTCCTTTGTTGCTACTGGTGTTGTCGTTGCCACTGTTGCATCTGCACCTTGTACTTCCGCTGCCGATACCGCACCATTACCTAGGAACATCATCAAACCGGCCGCAATTGCCACCGACGCTGCCCCAAAGCTGTACTTCCGAATGCCATAACGAATGTACTTCTCCGTTCTAAAATCCTGTTGTTTGCTCTTCATGAGACACACAACCTCCTTATTTTTATTATATCGATATTGAAATGTAGAAAAAAAACGAAATTTCTTCCCTACTCAAAAAATGGTCTTTAAATTTCATTATTCTAAAAGGATTATATCCTTGTATTCAATATGCATATTCATACTAACACTTTTACCTATCTTTTTCAACAATTTTTATAATTTTATTTAAAATAAAATCAATAACATCCAAATTATTTGATTTGCAAAAACAAGGACAAGTCCTATATTTACAATATGTAAACCTTTTATTTTTGTTGAAAACAAACTCAATAAAATACTATTTAATGTATCAAATATATATTTATATTTTGATACATTTATCGTATGTTATTTTTTATACATAGTTTAATTATAATTATTGCTATAAAATATGGGTGCATCCTGTATCGAAATCAGTGTATTTTGGTGAGTTATTTCTTATTTAAGCTATTCTCTTATTACCGTTCAACTAAAAAATCCGAAACAACTTATTTTACAGCAATTTCCTTCTTTTTTTAATATAAATCAACCAACCTTGAATACAAAAGAGGGACTTTCTTTTCACTTTATTTCTCTCTTCTATGCTATACTTAGTTTAGTACATTCTTTGAGAGAGGAAGATTTATGAAAATCCATAAAACCGTGAATCCCGTTGCCTATGAAAACACCTACTACATAGAGGGAGACCAACACCTGATTGTGGTTGACCCAGGTAGCCATTGGGAGGCTATTCGCAAAACTATCGAGAAAATCAACAAACCAGTCTGTGCGATTCTCCTGACTCACACCCACTACGACCACATTATGAGTCTGGACTTGGTTCGCGAGACTTTTGGAAATCCCCCAGTTTATGTAGCAGAGAGCGAAGCTAGCTGGCTTTACACTCCTGTAGATAATCTCTCTGGTCTCCCTCGTCATGATGATATGGCAGATGTGGTCACAAAACCAGCAGAACACACCTTTACCTTTCATGAGGAATACCAGCTTGAGGAATTTCGTTTTACAGTTCTACCGACCCCAGGGCACTCTATTGGCGGCGTTTCCCTGGTCTTTCCTGATGCTCATCTAGTCTTGACGGGAGATGCTCTTTTCCGAGAAACCATCGGACGGACAGACCTTCCTACCGGTAGCACGGAACAACTCCTCCATAGCATTCAGACGCAACTCTTCACTCTTCCTAACTACGATGTCTATCCTGGACATGGTCCAGCTACGACCATCGCTCACGAAAAGACCTTTAATCCCTTTTTCTAGCAAATCATAACCACCCGTCAAACGGGTGGTTTGCACCAGGGCTATAAGCCCAAATTACCAGCCAGCGCCTAAAGGCGCT
>CAJNCL010000010.1:0-43160 GCA_905221255.1 bacterium | reverse complement strand
TTTCTTCATATAAGTCTTTTAGATTCATAGACCTCTCCTTTCTGCATTTAGTTTAGCAAAATGCGCGAGTCCATGGGGCTACTTCCTCTGTTTTATACTTCTTCCTCCCTCAACAGCACATAAAAAAGAGGCAAAGCCTCTCTGGGGTTATAATTCTGCAATTTGGTTGAGATTCACTTCTGCAATCGTGTCATTACCAAACATAGAGATCATCATCTTCACTTTGTTGTTATCAATTTCAGTAATTTTCCCTGTGTAGTCTGCAAAAGCGCCATCAATGATGCGGACTGTCTGGCCAACTTCAACGTCAATATCGAACTCTTGAACAGTTTGTCCCATTGAAACCAGAATATCACGAATTTCTTGTTCCAATAGTGGAGTTGGTTTTGATCTGTTACCGTGTGAGCCGACGAATCCTGTTACGTTAGGCGTGTTTCGAACGACGAACCATGCTTCATCGGTCATGACCATTTCTACAAGGACATAACCTGGAAAGCGATTCTCTTCAACTTCCTTTTTCTTTCCATTTTTCTCAACTTGCACGGTTTGTGTTGGAATCTCAACACGTAGAATATTATCCAACATGTTATATGTTTGCGCACGTTGCAATAGATTTTCTTTTACCTTATTTTCATAGCCAGAATAAGTTTGTAGAACAAACCATCCCTTGTCAAAACTATCCATGATATTTCCTTTCATACATACATAGAAGAAAGTTAGCAGAACTTCTCCACTTTTCTTCTAAAAAATGTTAATAAATCGAATCAAACCTGATACAATCAACTGGTCAAAAATGTAAATGATGACCACAAAGAAGGCTGTGTATTCCATAATAGAGCGAAAATCTCTCCAGCTTTCTTTGCGAGTTGGCCAAGTTGTTTCTTTAAGAAGTTTAAAAATATCCTTAATAAAACCCATCGTTCTCTCCTATCTCGTTTCTCTATGTGTCGTATATTTTCCACAATGTTTACAAAATTTATTTACTTCTAGTCGTGTTGGCTTGGGGTTCCCACTAATTTTGATTGAGTAATTCCTTGAACCGCAAACTGCACAAGCTAGGCTTGCTTTTTTTAGTGCCATAACGCCTCCATCTTATCTATTATAACAAGAAACCTAGGCTTTGACAAGCCTCTTAGCGAAATAGATTGAGGATTGAGTCCCATATTGTCTGGGCTTTTTCTTTTATCTTGGCTTCTGAAATCGCCCGACCTGCTTCATCTACAAGATTTTGTGCGCGACTACGAATATCTCCTATCGGATCCTCAGACTGGTTTGTCTCATTTTCAACAACTTGCTTTTTCGTATTTTCTGGTTCAATCCCATTTTGTTTATAAGCATTCTCAACTGTAAAAGTGCTACCTGGAGTGTAAGGCAAAATGGTATTAGCCATACTTCTAAAGACATGGGCTGCTCCATTGGAGGTCGAACCTGCTAGATAATGGTTCTCATCTGTTGTTTGGAAGCCGAGCCAGTGGCTAATTACAACATCTGGAGTATAGCCGATCACCCACTGGTCACTGGTATATTCTGGGTTGAAAACAGCTTCAGTCGTACCTGTTTTACCAGCCATAACGTAATCCGCTGGTGACGAACTAATTCCTGTACCATTGGTAAATGTTCCTAGCATCATGCTGGTCATTTTATCAGCTACAGACTTATCAATCACTCGTTTTTGGGAGTTTTTATGACTCTTGATGACCTGGCCGCTGGCATTTTCAATACGAGTGATGAAATGTGCTTCAGGCTTTAGACCTCCATTGGCAAAGGCTGCATAGGCTTGCGCCATCTGGAGAGGATTCGTTTCCACACCTCCACCAAGAGCAACTCCAAGAACTCGGTCAACTTTTTCCATATTCAAACCAAATCTCTCCCCAGCGTCAAAAGCTTTGTCAATACCTAATTCATTTACTGTCGCAACAGCTGGTAGGTTGAGTGATTCCGCCAAAGCCTGATACATAGGTACTTCTGGAGATGTCTTAATACCTGCATAGTTGTCTACTTGATAACTGTTGTACTGCATCGTATGATTATCCAGTTGCTTGTTCAAGGCCCATCCTGCTTCTACTGCAGGTGTATAAACGACTAAAGGTTTAATGGTTGAGCCTGGGCTACGCTTAGACTGAGTGGCATAGTTGAAATTGCGAAAACCTGGTTTGTCATCACCAGCTACACGACCAACAACTCCACGCACTCCACCAGTCTTGGGTTCTAGAGCGACACTACCTGATTCGGCATGCGTTCCGTCTTCTGCTGTTGGAAATAGCGCAGTGTTTTCGTAAATAACCTGCATGTTTGCTTGGTAGTTTTGGTCAAGCTCTGTGTAGATTCGATAGCCGTTGTTGACAATCTCTTCTTCTGTGAGATTGTACTTGGAAACCGCTTCGTTGACAACTGCATCAAAATAGGACGGGTAACGATAATCCGAAACCTTGCCTTCATACTTATCTTGCAGTTGTGAAGCCATATCTACTCCAGCCGCTTCGGTTTCTTGATTTTTATCAATATAGCCCGCTGCAACCATATTTTGCAAAACAGTATCCCTACGATTGGTCGAAGTCTCAACAGAATTTAATGGATTATACAATTCTGGTCCCTTGAGCATCCCTGCTAGAGTGGCCGCCTGATCCAGCGTTAGTTGTGAAGCCGATACACCGAAATATTTCTTACTCGCATCTTCAACACCCCATACCCCATTTCCAAAGTAGGCATTATTGAGGTACATAGTAAGGATTTGCTCCTTGCTGTATTTCTTGGTCAACTCTAAGGCAAGGAAAAACTCCTTGGCCTTCCGTTCAACGGTCTGGTCCTGAGAAAGATAGGCATTTTTCGCCAACTGTTGAGTGATGGTGGATCCCCCTCCAGAACGACCTGCTGTAAGGATGGCTAGAAAGAAACGACCGTAGTTGATCCCATCATTTTTATAAAAGGAACGGTCCTCTGTCGCGACGACAGCATTCTGCAAGTCTTTACTGATATCTGTCAGTTCAACATAGGTTCCTTTTTGACCTGATAGGGCTCCCGCCTCTTTTTCTTCGCGGTCAAAAATCAGAGTTCGCGTTTTCAAGGCATTTTGCAAGTCATTGACATTGGTAGACTTGGCTATAGCAAACAGATAGGTCCCCACCAGCAATCCTGTACTCAATCCGATGATAAGAACAATTTTTGTTAAATGATAGCGGCGCCAAAATTTCCGAATCGGACCTACATGGCCTAATTTTTTTCTATCGCTCCGTGAACGACGCATACTAGTAGAATCAGACTCTGCTGATTCACTCGTTTCTTTTTTAAAAAGAGAAAGGAACTTCTCAAATAATTTATCTAATTTCATGCGTTTATTTTATCATCTTCACCATAGGAACTCAAGAATTTAGCTATTCCCTATCCAAATAGACCTTTTTTTGTTACAATATCTGTATGCAATTCACATTTACATTACCATCATCCCTGCCTCAAATGACGGTCAAGCAATTCCTAGAGGAACAACTCCTCATTCCTAGAAAAATCCGCCATTTTCTAAGAATCAAGAAGAGCATCTTGATCAATCAAAAACAAGTTCACTGGAACGAGATGGTCAAGCCAGGGGATGTTTGCCAATTGACTTTTGACGAGGAGGACTATCCCCCAAAGGAAATCCTTTGGGGCAAGCCAGACCTCGTTCAAGAGATTTATCAAGACCAACATCTCATTATCGTCAACAAGCCAGAGGGAATGAAAACTCACGGAAATCAACCAGATGAAATCGCCCTTCTCAACCACGTCTCTGCCTACGTTGGTCAAACCTGCTATGTCGTTCATCGCCTGGACATGGAAACAAGCGGTTTAGTTCTTTTTGCTAAAAATCCTTTTATCCTACCCATTCTCAATCGTTTGTTAGAAAAAAAGGAAATCGCTCGTGAGTACTGGGCACTCGTAGAGGGGCAAGTAGGGAACAAAGAACTTATCTTCCGAGATAAAATTGGTCGTGATCGACACGATCGCAGAAAACGAGTGATAGAACCCAAAAGTGGACAACATGCCGAAACTCAGGTAAGCCGACTAAAGCAATTTCCAAATCAGACTACCCTTGTCCATTGCAAACTAAAGACCGGTCGAACCCATCAAATCCGTGTTCACCTCTCTCACCATAAACACCCTATTCTGGGCGATCCTCTCTATAACTCTAGATCAAAAACGAGCCGGTTGATGCTCCACGCCTTTCGACTCTCCTTTACTCATCCACTCACCTTAGAAAAATTGAGTTTCACTGCCCTCTCGGATACTTTCGAAATAGAATTAAAACAAAATGGATGACACTATCATTCATTTTTCTATACAAAAAAGCAAGACCAGAAGGCCTTGCTTTTATCGACTCAAGAATTATTTAGCGATTTTTGCGAAGTATTCAAGAGTACGTACAAGTTGTGCAGTGTATGACATTTCGTTGTCGTACCATGATACAACTTTAACCAATTGTTTACCGTCAACATCAAGAACTTTAGTTTGAGTTGCGTCAAACAATGAACCGTAAGACATACCTACGATATCTGAAGATACGATTGGATCTTCTGTGTAACCGTATGATTCGTTTGAAGCTGCTTTCATAGCTGCGTTCACTTCATCAACAGTAACGTTCTTTTCAAGAACTGCTACCAATTCAGTAACTGATCCAGTTGGAGTTGGAACACGTTGTGCAGATCCGTCAAGTTTACCGTTCAATTCTGGGATTACAAGACCGATAGCTTTAGCAGCACCAGTTGAGTTAGGAACGATGTTTGCAGCACCAGCGCGAGCACGGCGAAGGTCACCACCACGGTGTGGTCCGTCAAGGATCATTTGGTCACCAGTGTAAGCGTGGATAGTAGTCATCAATCCTTCTACAACACCGAAGTTGTCTTGAAGAGCTTTAGCCATTGGAGCCAAGCAGTTTGTAGTACATGAAGCACCTGAGATAACTGTTTCAGTACCGTCAAGAACGTCGTGGTTAGTGTTAAATACAACTGTTTTAACATCGTTTCCACCAGGAGCAGTGATAACAACTTTTTTAGCTCCTCCAGCGTGCAAGTGTTTTTCAGCCGCTGCTTTCTTAGCAAAGAAACCAGTTGCTTCAAGAACGATTTCTACACCGTCAGTAGCCCAGTCGATTTGTTCTGGATCACGTTCAGCAGAAACTTTAACGAATTTACCGTTAACTTCGAATCCACCTTCTTTAACTTCTACAGTACCGTCAAAACGACCTTGAGTTGTGTCGTATTTCAACAAGTGTGCAAGCATAACTGGATCTGTAAGGTCGTTGATGCGAGTAACTTCAACACCTTCTACGTTTTGGATACGGCGGAAAGCAAGACGACCGATACGTCCGAAACCGTTAATACCAACTTTAACTACCATTAGTGATTTCCTCCTTATGAAAATCATGAAATTTTTATTGTGAAAAGAGTAACTTGAATCACTACAAATCACCTTTCAACAAACCTATTATATAACTATTTGAGTTTAATTGCAAGTACGGGCGTTGATTTTCTCTCCCGCTTTTCTACTTTTTCTCCCCCTTTTTATTCATCCATTCTTTTATTTCCAAAGCATATCTCTAGAATCTTTTATAATATCTGCATATTCTCTTCATTATCAAGGTGAAACTACAATTTCAACTCTTTCAGAGTTTACAAAAAAGAGACAGGATCACTCCTGCCTCTAGGCTGATAAACGATTATTTACGACGTCCTGGACGTTCTGCATAACCATAGTAAGCATCTGCCATGATTTCTTCCATGTCAGCTACCATTGGCAAGCGTGGGTTAGCAGGTGAACATTGGTCTTCATAAGCAAGCAAGGCAATTTCATGCAAGCTGTCTTTCCAAGCTTTTTCATCGATTCCAAAGCCTTTGAAGTTCATTGTGATTCCAACTGCTTCACCAAGATCGTAAACTGCTTTAGCATACGCTTCAACCGCTTCTTCTGGAGTTGAGTGAGGCAATCCAAGCATTCTAGCAATATCTTGGAATTTTTCGTCAGCTTTCCAGTAGTTGTACTTAGGCCATGTAGTTGTCTTAGATGGGCGAGTACCGTTGTAACGGATAACGTATGGAAGCAAGATTGCATTTGTACGTCCGTGAACAGTATGGTGAACACCACCAATCTTGTGGGCCATTGAGTGGCTCATACCAAGGAAGGCATTGGCGAAGGCCATACCAGCCATTGTAGATGCATTATGCATTTTTTCACGTGCTTCTGGGTCAGCTGTCTTAACAGATTTTTCCAACCATTCAAAGACAAGTTTGATTGTTTGAAGGGCGATACCGTCTGTGTAGTCGTTAGCAAAGTTTGAAGTGTAGGCTTCAGTAGCGTGAGTCAAGACGTCCATACCTGTATCAGCAGCGATGAAGTCTGGAACTGATTCAACCAAAGCAGGGTCAACAATGGCAATAGTTGGTGTCAATGAGTAGTCAGCCAATGGGTATTTGCGGTTGTTTTTCTTATCAGAGATAACGGCAAATGGTGTTACTTCTGAACCTGTACCTGAAGTTGTTGGAATACCGATGTACTTCGCTTTCTTACCAAGTGATGGGAAGCGGAAGGCACGTTTACGGATGTCCATGAATTTTTGAACCAAGTCACGGAAGTCGATTTCTGGTTGTTCGTAGAAGAGCCACATTACTTTGGCCGCGTCCATTGGAGAACCACCACCAAGAGCAATGATTGTGTCTGGTTCAAATGCTTTCATCACTTCAGCACCACGTTCTACAGTTGTGATGTCTGGATCTGGTTCAACATCTGAGAAGACTTGAATAGTTACACGGTTGCTACGTGCGTTCAATTGATCAATAATGCGTTGAACAAAACCAAGTTTTTCGATCGATTTGTCTGTAACAATCATAACGCGTTCAATATCTTCACATGTTTGAAGGTATTGGATAGAATTGCGTTCGAAGTAAATTTTTGAAGGAACTTTAAACCACTGCATATTATTTCTACGTTTCCCTACTTTCTTGATGTTTAGAAGGTTGATCGCACTCACGTTATCACCGACTGAGTTGCGTCCGTATGAACCACATCCAAGTGTCAATGATGGGATGAAGGCATTGTAAACGTCCCCGATACCACCGAAAGTAGATGGAGAGTTCCAGATAATACGCATAGCTTTGATTTCTGTACCAAAGCGTTTAGCAAGCTCTTCGTCTTTTGTATGGATAGCTGCTGAGTGACCAAGTCCGTTAAACTCAACCATTTGGCGAGCTTTTTTAAGACCGTCTTCTGTGTCTTCAGCTTTTAGGACAGCGATAACTGGTGACAATTTTTCACGAGTCAATGGTTCTTTCGGTCCTACTTCTGCACATTCCGCAGCCAAGATGTTTGTTCCTTCTGGAACACTAAATCCTGCTTGTTCAGCAATCCATGTAGCTGGTTTACCAACGATGTTGGCATTTAGTTTAGCACCAGCACAGTTTTTGCTGTTTGCTTTAACGCCGAAACAGAATTCTTCAAGAAGGGCTTTTTCTTTTTTGTTTACAAAGTAAGTGTGATATGATTTGAATTCTTCTACAAATTCGTCATATACTTCTTTATCAATGATAACCGCTTGCTCTGATGCACAGACCATACCATTATCAAATGATTTAGACATAACGATGTCATGAGCAGCTTGACGAAGGTCAGCTGATTTCTCGATATAGGCAGGAACGTTTCCGGCACCTACCCCAAGAGCTGGCTTCCCACATGAGTAAGCAGCCTTAACCATGGCATTACCACCTGTTGCAAGGATAGTCGCAATACCTTCGTGGTTCATAAGCGCTCCAGTTGCTTCCATAGATGGCTCTGTAATCCATTGAACGCAGTTTTCAGGAGCTCCAGCTGCGATCGCCGCATCACGAACGATTTGTGCTGCATGAGCAGAAGATTCTTGAGCTGATGGATGGAAGGCAAACACGATTGGATTACGTGTTTTCAAAGCAATCAATGATTTGAAAATTGCTGTTGATGTTGGGTTTGTTGTTGGAGTGACACCACACACAACACCGACAGGTTCTGCAATCTTAGTCAATCCTGTAACGGGATCTTCTTCAATAACTCCGACAGTTTTAACTCCGCGCATGTTATTCACAACATGTTCACAGGCAAAAAGGTTTTTTGTCGCCTTATCTTCAAATACACCACGACCAGTTTCTTCAATTGCGTGTTGTGCTAGGATACCGTGCGCATCAAGAGCTGCAACTGAAGCTTTCGCTACGATGTAGTCAACTTGTTCTTGGTTCAACTTGCGCATTTCATCAAGCGCAACCAAAGCTTTTTGTACTAGTCCGTCTACATGCTTTTCAGCAGCGAGTTGTTTTTGCTCAGGTGTTACAGTTTTTTTATCAGCCATATTTTCCTCCATAGCCTTAAAGGATTTTATCCTTTGTTAATTTTTTCACAAGTTTATTATAACTCTTTTTTTATGCTTTGTAAACAGTTTCATAAGTATTTCACAAAGAAATTTTATTCATTTGTGAATTTATTATCAATATTGCAGTGCTATGGGATTTTACTCTAATGATTGTGAAATTAGAATAAAAATATTTTTATTTCACAAACTTTTTCTATATTGAGGATTCTTCTCTAAAAAGCATTTTGGTAAGCGCTTTCTTTGTCATCTGTAAGAATACCCCCTAATCAGGAGGTTATTGTTTTTGTTGGAAAACGCCTTGTTTAAAGCTTCCTTCATAGACAACTTCTTGCTCGGTTGTCAACTTTCCTTGACCTTCAGCCTGACCATTTACAAAATCACCTTCGTATTTCCAGCCAGATTTGGACTGGAAGGTTCCTTTACCATTAAAAGCCCCATTATTGAACTCTCCTGTGTATTGGTCCCCGTTTTCAAAGGTCATAGTCCCTTGACCATTCATTTTCCCTCGTACCAAGGTGCCGTCATAAACAAGAGCTCCACCATCAAGTGTCAGGACACCCTTTTTAGGCGTATTTAGCAGAAATACCGATAGAGCACAGAGTCCCATTACGACCACTGCAATGAGCTCTAACCTAGGACGAGTTAGGTAAACTCTACACTTCTCATAAAATTGTTTAAGCTTTTCCATTGTCACTCTCATTTTCTAATCGATCTAGCCAGCTTTGACATCCACTTGTAATACGAGCATAGGTTTCCTCAAAATCTCCTGTATACCAAGGATCTGGGACACTTTCAGATGCAAAAGAGTAAATCTTGTACTGTAGTTCCTGAGGACACATGTGACGCAGATCTGAAAGGTTTGAAGCATCCATACCGATAATATAATCAAACGATTCAAAGTCTTCTCTGCCAATCTGAAGCGATGTTTTGTCTTTGTCATACGGGATCTGATACTGCTGGAAAATTCCTTGCGTTCCCTTATGAATCGGATTGCCATGTTCCCAAGACGAAGTTGCACGACTCTCAACTTGATAATCACTCGTCATGGACTTCATCACAAACTCTGCCATAGGACTGCGGCAAATATTTCCCAAGCACACAAATACTATTTTTTTCATCCCTTTTCCTCTCATATCATAGAAAAACGGGAGTGATAGGTTCCCGTTTTATTCTTCGATTGCTCCACTTTCGTCGATAACTGCTCCTTCTGGTGTCACAGCTTCTTTGAGTGGCAACACTGTCTTGATAGCAGCTAATTCAAAAGTCAAATAAACACCATCTACGTCCAGTACGATTGTTCGTTTCTCAGTATCTACTTCATCCACTGTTCCGTAGAGTCCACCAATTGTGATCACTTCATAGCCTTTTTGAAGCTTGTTCAAGCTTTCCATACGCTTTTGAGCTTGTTTCTTTTGAGAACGTTGCATAAAGAACATCAAGGCCATCATTCCTACAAGCATGACAAAAAAAGTAATATTTGGATTCATTGTTTTCTCCTTTGTATTTTACATAGGACTACTATATCAAATTTCAACTACTTTTACAAGGTTGTGCCTTGTTTTTATGCCAATAAAAAAATCAGAGTTTTCACTCTGATTTCTGCGATTATTTCAAGTTTTGAACTACTTTGACTAGATTTTCAACAGTAAATCCATACTCTGCCAATACTTTTGGTGCTGGGGCAGATGCTCCAAAGGTATCAATACCGAGAACGGCACCATCAAGACCAACATATTTGTACCAGTTTTGAGTTGCTCCCATTTCAACTGCAACGCGACGACGAACTGCATTTGGAAGGATTTCTTCCTTATAAGCTGCATCTTGTGCATCAAAGACATCTGTAGATGGCATGCTGACTACGCGGACTTTTACACCTTGACCAGCCAATTCTTTGGCTGCTGCGACAGCTAGGTTAACCTCTGAACCTGTTGCAATCAAGATGGTATCAAAGTCTGCTGCATTTTCATAGACAACATAGGCACCTTTTGCAACTTTATCAAAGTCTGTTCCTTCTTCAACAGTCAAGTTTTGACGTGTCAAGACAAGGGCAGTTGGTGTTTTTTCGCTTGTCACTGCAAGGTACCAAGCTGCTTGTGTTTCACGCGCATCTGCTGGACGGAAAACATTTAGATTTGGCATGGCACGAAGACCTGCTAAATGCTCAACTGGTTCGTGCGTTGGACCGTCTTCCCCAACCGCGATTGAATCGTGGGTAAAGACATAAGTCACAGGAAGTCCTTGTAAGGCTGACAAGCGAACAGCTGCCTTCACATAGTCAGAGAAGACGAAGAAAGTTCCACCGTATACACGAAGTCCACCATGAAGGGCCATCCCGTTCAAAATCGTTCCCATGGCAAATTCACGAACACCAAACTGAATGTTACGGTTCAAGCGATTGGCATCGTCTTGAAGTCCGTCAGTCTTGATATAAGTCATGTTTGAGTGAGCTAGGTCAGCTGATCCACCTAGGAAGGTTGGTAACTTAGCCGCCACAACGTTCAAAGCATCTTGGCTTGAATTACGAGTTGCTTGAGAGAAGCCGTTTTCTAATGCTGGGAAGTCTGCTGGAGTTACCTCAACTGGGTCGCGTCCGTCTATGATGGCTTCGACTTCTGCTGCAAGTTCGGGATAAGCTTCTTTATAATCAGCAACTAGTTTTGTCCAAGCTTGATAAGCTGATGCGCCACGATCTGCAACATTTTCTTTGAAATCAGCGTAAACTTCAGCTGGGATTTCAAATGGTTCATAGTCCCAACCAAGAGCTTGGCGAGTAGCCACAGTTTCATCTGCTCCAAGAGGAGCACCATGTACCGCATTAGTTCCTTGTTTATTTGGAGAACCGTATCCAATAACAGTCTTCACTTCAATCAAAGATGGCTTGCCTGAAGCTTTAGCTGCTTCGATAGCAGCATGGATTGCTTCCAAGTCTGTCCCATCTTCAACCAAGGCTGTGTGCCAACCGTATGCATTGTAACGGTCACGAACATTTTCTGTGAAGGAATCTTTTGTCTCACCATCCAAGTTAATGTCATTTGAATCATAAAGAACAACCAACTTGTCAAGTTTTTGCAAGCCTGCGTATGAAGCCGCCTCACTTGAGACACCTTCCATCAAGTCTCCATCTCCACAGATCACATAAGTATAGTGGTCAAAGAGATTGTAGCCTTCACGATTGTATTTTGCTGCTAGGAAACGTTCTGCTTGAGCAAAACCTGTGGCAGTCGAAATCCCTTGGCCTAAAGGACCAGTAGTAGCATCAATCCCTGCAGTATGTCCAAATTCTGGGTGACCTGGCGTTTTTGAACCCCATTGGCGGAAGTTCTTGACTTCATCCATGCTAACATCTTCAAAACCAGAAAGGTGAAGAAGGGCATAAAGGAGCATAGAGCCGTGTCCTGCTGAAAGAATAAAACGGTCGCGGTTGATCCAGTTTGGTTGAGCTGGATTGATACGAAGTTGCTTTGTAAAGAGGCTATAGGCCATTGGAGCAGCCCCCATAACCACCCCTGGGTGACCTGAGTTTGCTTTGTTGATGGCGTCAATACCTAGAAAACGAATTGCATTAACAGATAGATTTGACATAGAATTTCCTTTCTCTTTGAGGTGATTAATGAATCACACATCCTATTTTACTATTATATGAAAAAATGCATAGAATAGCAATAAAACAATTTGCGTTCATCTAACACATTTGATTTGTCTATCCCCTCGTCACTTCATAGTAGGGGAGCAAACGCGTATAAGCATCTTCTAGCTCCTCCAATATCGCTTCTACTGACTGATTTTCAATGAAGGAAACATCTGACTTGACTAAGACTTTACGAACTTCCTGATTTCTCAACTTCTCTCGTAAAGTACGACGATTTTCTTCATTAGCCTCCACCTTATGACTTTCCCCATTTGAGTAGACTAGATAATAAATTCCTTCTACCACTGGAAGTTCTAAAACCTTGGCTTGTTTATCTAAGGTCTGTTCGTCTTTCTTGCGCTCGATGAAACTGACTTCCAAAGAAATCCCAAAGTCAGCAGGTGTTCCATACAAACGAAGAGCCATCATAGGTTCTGTCACTTGTCCGTCTCTCTGTAAATAGGCCCAGAAATGCGGTCGCAAGCGTTGCGCTTGGTTCATCCACTGACTAGTCGGTTGCAGTTGCCATTCTGGATGATTAGCTTGAAAGGTATTGGCAAGTTCTGTAAAAGACTTCCGAGCCTCTTGACCTTTTTGCCGCAAATCCAACATCTTTTCTCTTTCATCACCAGCTTTATCAGGATTGCGGTACTGGACCCCTGCAAATGATAGGTATTCTCTAACTGCTTTCAGCATATCTGAATCTTTCCTTTCCTAGCAAAAAATCAGGATGAACCTGATTTTGCTTTGCTTATTCTGCATCTACGACAACATAGCGATTTGGCTCGTCACCTTCAGAGTAACTCGTCACGCCATCCATGCGTGAAATAATGCGATGGATGATCTTGCGTTCGCTATTTGACATTGGATCAGTTTGTTGGCTACGCCCTTCTTCTAAAACGCGAGTCGCCAATTTTTGAGCGTAGGTTTGCAAGACTTCTGCACGGTGTTCAACGTAATCATTGACATTGATTGTGATGTAGAAGGTTCTTGAATAGCGATTATAAAGGTAATTTTGCGCCAATAGTTGAAGAGCTTTCAAGACTTTTCCGTGATAGCCGATAATACGGCCTGGTTCATTCGTGTCAATTTGAAGATTGATGGTGCGGCGATTGTAGTCACTTGAAATCGTCCCTTCAACATCCATATCATCTACAATGGTTTGAACGTAGTTAGCTACTTCAGTTGCCACTTGTTCGATGTCATAACTTGGTTCTACTTTCAAGCCTAAATCTTCCAAAGATTGGCTTGTTGCTTCCTGCGTTTCAGTTTCTTTTTCTGGAGCAGATTCCACTTCCTCGGCAGTATCCTCTGGTTCCAAATCATTTAAAATTGAAATATGACCTGTTTCTTCCAAAATCGTGCTGGCATGTTTTTCATTTTTCAGGATTTCAGCCTTGACCTCTTCAGAAACACCTTGACCTTCTTCTTCAATCTTCTTAATCGCTTCAACTACATGCCCCAAATCAACAGTTGCTTCACTTACTGTTTTCACGGGTTCATTTTTTTCATTGACTTCTTTTGGAACCCCTTTAATGGCCTGCTGATTGGCTTTGATCACTGTCGTTTCACTAATAGCTTCGATATCAACTTGAGCTGGCTTCTTACCAAACAAGCCTAAGAATCCTTTTTTCTCTTTTGAAACGACCTTGATGTGGGCCTTCATTCTTGGAATGTCTAATTCTTTCAATCCTTTTTGGATTGCTTCTTCAACCGTTGAACCTGTAAATAATACCATTACCAGATTCCTCCTTATTTTTTCTTTTTCTGTGCTTTTTTCAAAGCTCTTCTCTTCTTGCCTTCTAAATCTTTTTCTGCTTGCGCCACCGCTTCTCTTTCAGCAATAATCTTGAAAGGATTGTTCAAGAAATAGGTTTGCAGAACTTGGTAAGCATTGGATACAGCCCAGTACAAAGCTACACCACTTGGGGCGGAGATGGCAAAAACAAAGATCAATACGGGCATACCATACATCATCCCTGTCGTAGCTCCACTTTTTTCGGACAAAGCTTTATTCGATAACCAGCTACTCAAGAAGGTAAAGACTGCCGCCAAAATCGGAAGGACAAAACTTGTATCTACTCCTCCCAAATTAATCCATAAAAAGTGACCTGTTTTCAAAAAGTCTACTCGACTCAAGGCTTGAAAGAGTGCCAAGAGAACCGGCATTTGTATTAAAATCGGCCAGAGAGAGGATGAATGTTTGATCCCTAACTCTTTATAAACCTTACGCATCTCCTGGTCTAGCTTGGTTCTACTTTCCATATCACGACCCGGATATTGCTCTCGCAAAGCCTTAATGCGTGGTTGAGCCTCTTGCATTTTTCTAGAGGCAACCATCTGTGTCTGAAAGACCGGCAATAAAATCGTCCGGATTAAGATTGTGAAGAGGATAATCCCCACTCCGATACTAATGTCAAAGGACAAAAAGCGGATAATTTCAGCAAAAAAATAGACGAATTTGCTCCAAAAGTCTGTTGAGTCTGCTGTTATATCGCTAGCTGTACCATTTGTTGCACAGGCTGTCATGATAAACAAGGACAAGCCCAACAAGCTAGTCAACTGTAGTTTCTTTTTCACTCCCATTTCCTTCCTGGTAAATCTTTGATAACTTTAATACGTGGAGTAGATTTTTCTCCATCTCTGCATATTCCAAGGTTTCAACCCCTTTTCGGGCAATCACGACAAAATCAACATTCTCTACTAAACTCCCTTTTACACTTTGTAGAATGTGCCGGATTCGTCTCTTGATTTGATTTCTGGTAACTGCATTCCCCAGCTTTTTACTGACGGACAGTCCTACTCGAAAATGGTTTTGCTGGTTTTCCAATTGGTAGACAACAAATTTTCGATTGGCAAAACTTGTTCCGTCCTTGAAAATCGCCTTAAAATCTTTCTCTCTTTTTACACGAAAGCTTTTCTTCAAAACTCAACTCCATCTATTAAATTACTACTATTATACCATATTTTTTGAAAAAGCCAATAACAGCAAGGTTTTAGACATTTTCTACATAAAAAAAGCTGGAAAATCTCTTTCCCAACTTCTTTTCACAATCTAATTTTACGTGTATTTGCTTATTTTTTCAAGCGCTCAACATCGCGTGCAATCACCAATTCCTCATCTGTTGGAATAACCAAGACACGGATTTTCGCTGCGTCAGTTGAGATGTCTCCCGTTACGCCAAAGACGTTCTTTTCTGGATCCACATCACAACCAAACCAAGAGATACCTGAAATGACATCCTCACGAACCAAAGCTGCATTTTCACCGATCCCTGCTGTGAAGATAATCGCATCTGCTCCATTTAGGACTGCAAGGTATTGACCGATATGTTTTTGAATACGATCGACATACATTTCATAAGCCAAAGTCGCATCATGGTCTCCTGCTTCCATGGCAGCAATCACATCACGCATATCACTTGACTGGCCAGAAACTCCCATGAGACCTGATTCACGATTGAGAACGCGACTAATATCTTCAGGGGTATTGAAATCCTCTGTATATTGCATGAGATAAGGGATGATAGCAGGGTCAATATCTCCTGTACGAGTTCCCATCATCACACCTCCAAGTGGTGTGAATCCCATAGAAGTATCCACAGACTTCCCACCCTTAACAGCTGTGATAGAAGCCCCGTTACCAATATGGCAGGTAATCAATTTCAAATCTTCTAGAGGACGGCCCAAAAGTTTCGCTGCTTCTCCTGCGACAAACTGGTGACTTGTCCCGTGGGCTCCGTATTTACGAACCTTGTTCTCAGTGTAATACTTAGTTGGTAGAGGATAGCGGTAAGCCTTCTCTGGCATGCTTGTGTGGAATGAGGTATCAAATACGACAACACTGGTAATATCTGGAAGCAATTCCTTAAATGCGCGAATTCCAGCTGCGTTAGCTGGATTGTGAAGAGGAGCCAAGAGTCCCAATTCCTCAACTTTTTCTAACACATCTCCCTCAACAATGGTTGATTCCTTGAAATATTCACCACCTGCAACGACACGGTGTCCGACACCTGTAATCTCATCGTACCCTTTGATGATGTCAAAACGAATCAAGTCATCCAATAAAATTTTAACGGCTTGTGTGTGATCTTCAATATCAAGAATTTGTTGTTCCGAACGACCGTCAAATTTTACTGTTGAAATTGAATCTTTCAATCCAATACGTTCAATCAAGCCTTTAGCTAAAACTTTCTCTTCAGGCATTTGATAAAGTTGCCATTTCAAGCTTGAGCTTCCTGCATTGATTGCAATTGTTTTTGTCATAAGATGATACCTCTTTTTAAGCGTTTTCATCTATTATAACAAAATCTCTTTTATATTTCAGTACCTTTGCTCCAATTTTGAAAATTTTCTTTAAAGGTCAACAATACTGACGGATCTTGCAAGCTAGTAAGAGGGTAAACAAAGGGTTCTATTTCCTTGTCTCTTTTCTTCTGTAAGACAAAAATACTTTTAGCTTGGCTTGCAGTTGAGAAAATATCCTCTGGCAGAGCGATGATAGCAGCCAGACTCACTTCGTCTTTGATCCACCCTTTTAATAAGTCACTTTGAGGACTGGTCAATAAATCACTCGGAGCTAGAAAAATAGCATAGCCATCTGATTTAAGGTACTTGAGCCCTTGCTCCATCAGCAAATGATGGGCATAGGTATGCTCTTGACTAGAAGCCACTTGATAGCGCGAAGCGATGGCATCTTCTGGGTAATAGCCAACAGGCAAGTCGCTAATGACCACGTCGCTTTCTTTAAGCATTTGCGGACGAACGGCATCGCCTTGGACAAAACCAGCCTGCAAACCAATCACATCTGCCATACTGGCTGCCAAATCAATCAGCAAATCATCCACTTCGATTCCCAAGTAATCTACTTTTTTAGCGAGAGAAGTCAAGAAAGTAGCCCCCAAAATCCCCATACCAGAGCCTATTTCAAGGATGCTAATTTCCTCTTGATCCAGCAACTCTTCCACAACAAGTACCAAGAGGAGGGCAATGGCATCCGGTGTAAACTGGTGATTGGCCTGTAAAGGCTCCGTTTGTCCTGCCTTCATCAAGAGAAACTGGTAGGTCTTGAGCCACTCTTCCTTGCGAAGCGCTAAGCGCTTAAGGGCTTGATTGTTCTCCTTGACCTGCTCCAGCTCTGTCTCGCCATCTAGGTAGATACTATTTTGCTCTACTAAGGCATCATAAAAGTTGGTCGCCAAATCACTTTGGATGACTTGGACATTCTCTAGTAAATACGTATAAGCTTGTTCTATTTTTTCAAAATCCATATTCCTATCTTATCAAAATTCCCCTATTATTTCCATCTGAAGAGAAAAAATCACTGCTTTAGTCAGCGAGTGATTTTTGGGCTACAGTTAAAAAGAGCTCTGCGTAATTTCCTAGGAAAAGACCTTCAGCACTGTAAAGAATCTGACTGCCAATGCTCGAAAAACCAAACTGGGCGAGCTTGGTTTCCAGTTCAGCTAAATCAAAACCATGGTGGTTGGTATCTGTCTTGACAAAATCAGCAATGAGGACTTGACCTTTCTCCCTAAGGTGTTGGTGGAACATGGCAAGAGTCGCATCTAGATCAGGCATATGATGAAGAACCCGACTGACAACAATTAGGTCAAATTGTTGCTCCAAAGGATTCACCAGTAAATCCTGTTCCAAAAACTGGATATTCTTGATGTCTTGTTGCTCTGCTTTCAAACGGGCTTGCTCCAGCATTTTCTCTGAAATATCCACAAGGGTAACCGACTTGGCCTGTTTTGCCAGGGGCAAAGCTAATAGACCCGTCCCACCACCAAAGTCCAGTATTTCTTTGTCTGATAGAAGAGCGATCTGTTTTTCAACTGCTTGACAAACCAAATTTGCAAGAAAGATATTTTTGGGCGAATCAAAGGTTTCTGCTTTGTGATTAAAATCATGTTTCATGCTTTTAGTTTAGCACAAAGTAGTTGAATTGACTAGGAATTGTCTTTCTTTTCAGACTTCTCTTCTGATTTTTTCTTCTCTGCTTGATTGCTTGAATCAGTCGCTACCTCTTCCTTTTTAACTGTTTTCTTTTCTTGGGTTTTCATCGTAGGAAAGAGAAATTCATAGTTGCCCTTATTCATACGAACACTTGTTGCAAAACCTGTTTTCGTATTTTGATATCTGACTTTTCCTAAGTTAAAGACTCGTTCTCCACTTTCTTGCTCAGCCTTATCCTTACTTCGCTTGGCCATGGCAAAAGCGATCAACTTTTCTTTGTTTAGGGTAAAGTCTTTGTGATGGGCGACTTGCCGATTTAAATAAAACTGCAACAAAAGGCTAAAAATGGCTGCCATGGTGACTGCGTATAAAAGAACGCCTGCCTTAACTTTTTGCTTTTTCCACACGATAGATGAACTCCCTTTCTAAGCCCTTTTGAAATTGGAAACGAAAGCGAACCAATTGATTTGCCTCTGTAATTTGAGCTGATTTAAGTCCATAAACCATAGGTTGGTAGCCCCGTCCGCTGCTATCGGTCTTCCGAAAATCATCCGATTTAGACTTCCCTATAGAGATATCCTTACCATCCTGTTTCATGTAGAGGCGATTGCCTTCTACCTTTTCAAACTGCGAACGCTCTAACTCTACCTCCAGTTGATCCACAAACAAGAGCCACTCCTTTTGCTCGCTTTGCTTCTGGTAACGAACTTCTGAAATGAGGAGCTGACTCATAGCTTGAAAAAGGAGCAAGCCTCCGCTAATAACGATAAGGGCAATCAGAGATTCTAAAAGAGTGAAAGCTCTTACCTTACTGCTCTTTAAGGTCGAGCAACTTCTCTGAACCATGATAAACCTCCAATCCCTTTTCACTAGCAAATACCTGAATCTCAACTCCGTTTATGTTTACTTGATTTTGCCCTGTTTGCAGAGCCATCTTCGCCACACGCAAGACTTCTTCCTTTTGCAAGATTTCTGCCTCTTCTTGTCTATTTTTCTGAATTTGTCCTAAAAGGAGGGTTGCAATGCTGGCAAAAACGGCTAGAGCAACCACCGCCTCCAGTAAAATCACTGCCTTAATTTTTTGTTTCCTTAATGCGTTTAATTTTTCCATTTCCTAGATATAATTGATAGCGAATCGCTCCTTTACTGGTCTGAAATTCAACCTTATCCAGGGACGAATTGCCCCCAGCTCGGTCAAATATAATGCTTTGTCCTGATGGCGCCTGAATTCCTTTAGGAACGGTCAAGTTTTGATTGCCATTGCTGATCGTCTGTCCATCTAAGTTTAGACTAGTCTTTTGCTGACTGGCTACACTGCGTTTTTGCGTTTCCCGATAGAGTTCTTCAAACTCCATAAAGAAAATCTGCTCCTCTACCGCTGCAAAACTGGACTGGACAGAGCCAGACAAGCCTAAACCAAGGATACTCACAAGTCCCAAAACAAGGAGACTTTCCAGCATGGTAAAGGCCTTAATCTGCAACAGTTTGACTTGTTTTTTGTTTTGCATGGTAGTCTTTATAAGCTTTAGCTTGCTCAGCTGTGATACGACCGTCTGCTTGTAATTTGCTAAGGCTAGCATCTTCATTCTTGTCCAGACTATAGAGCTCTGCCTGGCTTTCTACGACCTTGACAACAGCAGCTTTTCCTTTATCATCTACGGCATCCTTTTGCTTGGTCAAATTGGGCACAAAGAGCAAGAGAAGAACGCTGATGATAAGCAAAACCACTAACATTTCTACCAAAGTGAAAGCTTTAACCTTGGCTTTTTTTAAATTTGTCATGAGTTTTTCCATTTTAAAAATTTACCTCCATATTTTGATACATGGGCATAAGCATTGCCGCATAAAGTAAAACGATAATCAGGGCCACAAAGATAAAAACCAGTGGCTGTACTAAGTTCATGGTGCGGTTGACTCGGGTAAAAAAGGCTTCCCAAGTCTTCTCAGCATAGATTTCCAACTCACTCCCCAGCTTGGACTTGACTTCCCCATACTCAATGATGAGACTCAACTCCTTTTTAAAGAAAGGATAGGTCGCTATAGTTTGAGAAAATTCGCGGCCATTTTGCAGGGCTTGAGCCAAATCTTGACCGATTTCTTTAAAGAGCTGGGAGCCTTGTTCCTGCATGATCTGAAAAATCTGCGTCAGCTCCATCCCCTGTGAAATCATATTGCCCCATTCACGCGCATAATAAGCTGTCAGATAGGTCTGGACAAAGATTCCTAGAAAGGGAATCCGCGCTAACATCGAGAAGACCCGCATCTTGGAACTTCTTTTGTAAAAAGTAAGGGCTAAAAGCAAAGATAGAGAGCAAACCAACACTAGTCCCAGAAATATTTGTGGCAGATTGCCGATGATTTGAGTGGCAATATTGCTACTGTCCAGTTGGGGGAGCAAATAATTCCTGAGCCCCAACATGATTAGCAGGAGAAATCCCAGCAAAATCAAAGGATAGGTCGCTACTTCGATTAACTTTTTCTTGACCTTGGCCAAATTATCCAGATATTCTTCTATCTTCCCCAGACTCAGATGGAGATTTCCATGAACTTCAGCTAGAGATAATTGGGTCACAATAGCACTTGAAAAGCCCAAGCTGTCCATCATCTCTGAGAAAGATTTCCCCTGAGCCAAGCCTTGGTGCATCTGGGCCACATAGTCCTTTTCTAGCAGGGCACTTCTTCCCAAGAAAGAAATAATATCCACCAAATGAAAGCCACTGGAAAAGAGGTTGTTAAACAGGGTGATGATTTTCTTCTGCTTAGCTGTAGCTAATTTTTTCCGTTTCGGCCTGAAGACTTGTGATATGTCCATCTTTAAGAAGCTGGTCAATCTGTTCATTCCACCTGGTTGGCTGGTGTTCTTGATAGTCTTTGTTTGCAAAGTCAACGATTCCTCCTCCCCCGATTAATCTCTGGTAGCAGACTCCTTGCAGAACAACTGCTAATTCCTCCTCCGTCACACCCAACTCCAGAAGGCGTTCATAAACACCTCGGATACTCTTGGCATGAATGGTTGAAAAAACTGTCGCCCCTGTCAAACTGGCTCTGACCACTGCACGCGCTGTCTCGCTGTCCCGAATTTCACCGATAATCAAGAGGTCCGGACGATGCCGGAGAGACAGTTTGATCAGATTTTCATAGGTCAATCCAATCGCTTCATTCAACTGCAACTGGAGCATGTCTTCCTGCTTGATTTCGACAGGATCTTCGATGGACATAACCTGTTGCCCCTTAAAAAGTGACTTGGCCAATTCGTGCATCAAGGTCGTCTTGCCACTTCCGACTGGACCTGCAAAGAGATAGAGCCCCCGTTGCCTGTACTGCTCACCCAGTTCGTTCATATCCTGAAACCAGAAATGCAGGTCCTGTTCCTCATCGTGCAACAAACGAATAACCAAACTCTCATGTCCCCGATAATCTCCTACGGTGGACAAACGCAGAGAAGACACCTTCTCCCCATGCTGATAGTCGCAAGATCCCAGCTGACTACGTCTCTTCTCTCCTACATTCATACCCGCTACAAACTTAAAATGACTAATCACAGCAGCTAAAATATCAAACTCATAGGAGTCAACGAGACACCGCTCGTCTCCAACCCGCATGTGAAGCTCATAGGACTTTTCCTTGGGGATAAAATAGATATCCTGGGCCTTCTTTTCTTTCGCAGTAGCAATAATTTTCTGTGCAATTTCTTGTACCATACCGCCCTCCTTATCTAACTATTCGCAAAAAAATAAAAAAAGCAACTTAAAAAGTTACTTTTTATCTCCATTTCATACGGCAAGAACGGTGTTTTTCTTGACCTGTTTGTTTTTCGTAGCCTGGACGTAGCTTTTCATCGGGGATGACTTGCTCATCCTGTAAAAGTGCCAAAGAATGATACTGCTGCAAATACTCATCACACTCATCACACCAGCGTTTATCATCAGGATCCCAAAAAATAGTCATCAAATCACTCCGACTCTTATAAAGAGGATTCTTCTTTTCCAGCTCAAACCAGCATGATTTATAATATTTTAGAGCATCATAATACTTGTCAAAAGATTGACTCATGATGACATCTTCTTCCCAACCTTCTATGAACCACCACGGTTCAAAATCCCCATACATTTCTATAACACGATACATTCTTACTACTTCCTTTGTATCGTATATTATATCTAATTTTTTAATACAAGAAAAGGATTTTGCTTGCCTTTCCCTTTAGGAAGACTTCTTTAAATACCTTTTCAGCCTATCATAAAAATAGGAGTCCTTTATTGACCCCTATTTTTATCTTCTTAGGCTTGATAACGTTTCACACCATCTAGGTAGGTTGCTACCAATTCCAAATTTTTATCTAGTACGATAAAGTCAGCGTCGTAGCCTTCACGGATTTGGCCACAGACATCATCGATGTGAACAGATTTTGCTGGGTTGAGGCTGGCCATCATGACTGCTTCATGCGGATTCGCAATGCCCCATTCGACCACATTTTTCAAACCATCTTTGAGTTTGAGGATTGAACCTGCCAAATTTCCTGTAGATTTGAGGCGAGCAGTTCCATTAGCAACTACTACCGGGAATTCTCCCAACATGTAGTCGCCGTCTTCCAATCCACCCGCTGTCATACAGTCTGTGATAAGGGCGATATTTTCTGCTCCCTTTTGTTTGAGCAAAATATCACAGGCCTTTGGATCCACATGGTGACCGTCACAAATCAATTCTGCGTAAGTATGTGGCAATTCATACATAGCTCCCACCATACCGAGCTCACGGTGAGTCAACCCACGCATTCCGTTGTAGGCATGTACCCAAACGCTTGCTCCAGCATCTACTGCTTTTTTAGCTTCATCAAAAGTCGCATTTGAGTGTCCAAGAGCAACGGTCACTCCTTCACCCGTAACTGTACGAACAAAGTCTTCTACACCTTTGCGTTCTGGCGCAAGGGCGATTTTATTGAGCAGGCCATTGGCTGCTTTTTGCCAAGCACGAAACTCATCCATACGAGGGTCTTTCATATAGGCAGGGTTTTGAGCTCCCTTGTATTTCTCTGTGAAATAAGGGCCTTCAAAATAGATCCCACGAATCTTGGCTCCACTTGCTTCCTGGTAACGAGCACCGATATTTTCTGTTACTGCAAGCAACTGCTCGTAAGAGGAAGTCAACGTCGTTGGCAAGAAGCTGGTAACACCTGTGCTAAGCAATCCTTCACTCATGGTATGAAGGGTTCC
Source organism: bacterium (assembly GCA_905221255.1). Classification (GTDB taxonomy): domain Bacteria; phylum Bacillota; class Bacilli; order Lactobacillales; family Streptococcaceae; genus Streptococcus. The sequence goes on along the minus strand of CAJNCL010000010.1, from coordinate 20,002 downwards.
TTCGATATTATTATCCATGACATCGACACCGCCAAATCCATGAATGTGGGTATCCACAAGTCCTGGGGCAATGCTATAACCTGTATAGTCAATCACCTCAGCTCCTTCAGGAATCTGTTCTACATGCTTGCCAAACTTGCCATCCACAAGTTCCAAGTAACCGCCACGACGAACTCCGTGTGGGTAGAAAAACTGATCCGCTTTAATATAGTTAGGCATAATGATAACCTCCTTGATAGATTGATTCTAGAATTTATTATGTCAATTACATTATAAACCTTTCTTTTTCATTTGTAAATGGTATAGACCTATTTTCTAGAGATATTTTAAAAGAGCTGGATATCTCCAACTCTTTGATTTTATTTTGATTTTACAGGTAGTTCTTGAGCGGCCTTAACAGCAGCTGCAATCGTCTCTGCGTAAAGCTTAGCACCTTCTTCAATCATGTTGCTATCATTTCCAAAGTGGACTTGGTCAGTTCCAGCCCAGATTTCAGGGTGTTCCTTAGCGACCTTATTCCAGTCAGCGATGCTCACATATGGATTCTTTTCAGCTAATTCTCTCGCATAAGCCGCATACTGCTCCACTGATGCATAAGTGTCCTTGCTCTTGTCTCCCTCATAAGGTGTCACCAGTATCAGATGGTGTCCTTTCGGTAGATTGTTAACGATGCTGTCCAAATCATTCTTATAACCTTCAGGATTGTTGACCCCCGTTGCAATGACAACTGTTTTTAGCAGCGCCTTGTTCTGACTGTTATTGAGCATGATGTCATTGGCTTGCTTGGTCGTTCGACTAACTTGGGCATTGATATTTGCTTCAGGAAGTGCCTCTTGTAAAGCTGTATTGGCACGCAAGGCTACCGAATCTCCTATTAGGCTTGTTCCCTCAGAAATTCCTAGACGACTCAGTTCAGCTTGTTCAGCAAGAGTCTTTGTTTGTCCTATATTGGTCTGGGCTTGTTTGAAACCATTGACCATCAAGTCTGTCTCAAAAGCTCCAACTTGAGGAGCCACAGCTATGATAATCAAGGTAATCAAGGTAAGAATGCCAGTACCAGCAGCACTAATTGGTTTAATATGAGGCAATCGACTAATCTTCCGTATTAAAGGATTGGATTTACCGGCAATCAATGGCTCAATAATATAGAAGGATAGGATAGCAAAGAAATAAGAAAAGATGACCGTCAGAATAACAGCAGGCAGATTACTCATCAACTGAGAAAAGATAATATAAAAAGGCCAGTGGAAGAGATAAACCGCGTAGCTAGTATCCGCTAAAAATGTGATTATCCGAGGTTCTTGTATCTCAGGCGTTTTCTCATGCAAGACACGCGCAGCAAAAATCATAGTCACTGCCGCTAAACTTGCTAGCAAGAAGCCAAATAAGTACGCAAACAGGTAAGTGAACTTGACAAAGAAAGTCAAGAGCACTAACACCAAGAGGCCTGCAATAAATACCAGTAGATTCTGACGAAGATCCCACATCCGGTCAAACTGCTTGACTAAATCGCTCGTCTGACGAACCCCCACAACTGTCGCCAAAATACTTCCTAAAAAGAAGGGATAGACATGGGTCAAACTTGAAAAGTAGACAGATGAATAGGAACTCGCCATTAGACTACCAATAAACATGGAGAAAAAGCTAATGATAAAAGCTCCAGCAGAAAGAAGAAAGACCATCCCTCTCAATTGACTACTAGATTTTGAACGTTTCGATAAGAACCAAACCGCTAAGCCCCAAAGGATATAGTAGTGAACCTCAACAGCTAGACTCCAGTTATGAACAAAGAGATGCGGAATGAACTGGGATTCATAACTTCCCCCTGTTAACATTTCGTAGAAGTTGGTCATAAAACCGAGAACTCCAGCTATCTGGCCACCAATTCCAGCAACATAGTCTTGACGAACCAAGAAAGTAAAAGGCATGGTCACCAAAACCATCAGAACAACAGGTGGTACGATGCGGTAAAACCGTCTCTTAAAAAAGCCCAGTAAATCAATCTGGCGTGCCTTCCCAAATTCTTCTAAAAGGAGGGAAGTGATCAAAAATCCTGAAAAAGTGAAAAAGACATCTACCCCAAAGAATCCTCCAGGAAAGATAGTTTGAAAGAAGTGGTACAAAAGCACCAAAAGTAAACCTGTAATCCTAATCAAGGAAAACCATTTAATACGCATACGAGTCTATTCTCCATTAAATTAGGAAGTAAAACACCTCCTAATTTCCATTCCATTATACTCCCTATTCTATCAAAAAAAGAAGAAAAATCCTACGAGAAAACGCAGGATTTTGGCATTCTATTTTTACACTTTAAAAATTGCGCCCTGACTTGTTGTAACCATATTTTTCCACAAAATACTCACGGAATTCCAAGAGATTGTCGTCCATGATGGCTTGTCGAACCTGCTTCATGAGGTTGAGCAAGAAGTAAAGATTGTGGTAGCTAGTCAAGCGGATGCCAAAGGTTTCATCTGCCTTGAGCAGGTGACGAAGGTAGGCGCGTGTGTAGTTCTTGCATGTATAGCAATCACACTCAGGATCCAGTGGCGTAAAGTCTTCAGCGAATTGGGCATTCTTGACAACCAAACGCCCTTGGCTGGTCATACAAGTTCCGTTACGAGCGATACGAGTCGGCAAGACACAGTCAAACATATCCACACCACGAATCACCCCATCGATCAAGCTATCTGGCGCTCCCACACCCATCAAATAGCGAGGTTTGTTTTCAGGTAGCAGTTGAGTTGTGAAGTCCAAGACTGCATTCATTTCTTCGTGGGTTTCTCCCACTGCTAAACCACCGATAGAGTAGCCAGGGAAGTCCATGCTGACAAGGTCGTGAGCTGACTGACGGCGAAGGTCTTCAAATCCCGCTCCCTGCACAATTCCAAACAAGCCTTGGTCATGTGGACGACGGTGAGCCTTCAAACCACGCTCAGCCCAACGACTGGTACGTTCGATTGATTTCTTAACGTAATCATAGGGTTGGTAAAACTGAGGACATTCATCAAAAGACATCATGATGTCTGAACCCAGATTATTCTGAATAGAGATAGCTTTTTCTGGCGATAGGAACATCTTGGAACCATTGAGATGGTTTTTAAAGGTTACCCCTTCTTCTGTGATATTACGGCTATCTGCTAGGGAATAAACCTGAAAACCACCGCTATCTGTCAAAATCGGCTGGTCCCAGTTCATAAATTTGTGGAGACCACCTGCACGTGCGATGAGTTCATCTCCTGGACGGAGCCACAAGTGATAGGTGTTTGACAGGATAATCCCTGAACCCATCTCCTTCAACTCCTCTGGTGACTGAGTCTTGACAGTAGCTTGGGTCCCAACTGGCATAAACATAGGTGTCGGGAAGGTGCCGTGAGGGGTGATGATTTCTCCCAGACGAGCTCCCGTGTGTTTTTCTTTCTTAATCAAACGGTATTTGATTGGTGAATCTGACATTTTTTACCTCCGAAGCTGGAAAAAACAGTTCCAGTTCATACTTTGCGCCCAAAGGCATACTGTATGATTTTATCAAAAAAAGCTGGAACTGTCACGAACTATGGTATAATGAAAGAATGAAATACCCAAAAATTGATTTAAAAACCATTCGTCTGCAGACGAGGCAGTTTCAGGCTGAAAATCCCCGCCTCCTTCTGGTCTATCTCCTTCCTAGTATGTTGGTCATCTTGTCAGGCTTTCTCAACCCCTTGGCTCGTCTCCAAGAAAGTGTTTTAGAGCAATCCTTTTTCAGCATGCTGGCACAAGTTCTCCAAGCCTATCTCTTCCCGCTAGTGGTTTCTTTTATGAGCGCTATTTTTCTAGCAGGTGCTGCCTTTGCGACACTCCGACTCCTCAAGGATCCTGATACGGGACTCTCAGTAAAATCTAGTCTGGCCCTCTTTGCTGAAGAGCGCTTCACACAAACCTTCCTAACTCTGCTCCTCAAGCGCTTCTACCTCTTTTTATGGAGTATTCCAAACCTAGTAGGCGTTTATTTCCTCTTTTATAGCAATCTCTTGGCTCGTAGATTTGTTGCCCTACATCCTGAGTTTCCAAAACTAGACCTCTCATCTATTGAAAACGAGCAATTCCTTATGACCTTTGGGCTCTATTTTTTTGCGAGCCTCATCTTGATGATTGTAGGAAATGCCCTCTATATCCCGCAACATTATGCCTACTCGCAGGTAGAATTCCTCCTCTGCGACACTCTGGATTTAGGCCAGGCTAAACCTCGTCAAATCCTTAAAACCAGCCGTTTCTTGATGAAAGGTTACAAATTCCAGCGATTTGTCCTTGACCTACAACTACTCCCTTGGTACTTCCTCAATTGGATTACTTTTGGAATTGCTAGTTTTTCAATCCTTCCCTATATCCAGAGCAGCCAAATCATTTTCTATCGAACTTTGCTCGCTCTCAAACGCCGAAAAGTATAAACTTTCTACTATTATCTCAAAAAAATCAGCACTTTCTAAAGAAGGTGCTGATTTCAGTTATTTTTAAAATATAATGGAGAAACTCCTGTAACAGGACTAAGTTGCTTATTCACAATAAAGAAATAATCACATGCTGTCCATTTACCCTACCAAGGTCACATTTTCTATATTTCCTTCAATATCTGCCCTGACTTCTACCGCATGCCCAGCAAAAATATCCTCTTTATCTCCATAATAAAGAGTCAAATCCCCCGCTTCGCTGATAGACAGTTCCCCCAGATACAAGGAATTATAAAAATAGTCCTCTGTTAATACTTCGGCATCTCCGTCTGAAGCTAGCCAGTCCTCTGCTGTTTCCCACATCTCTTTTACTATAACGTCTCGGATTTCAGAGTCTCTTCGGTCAATATCCCTGACAAATGTTTTCAAGTAGCCAAATGATTTTGGTGGTAAGCTGGCATCTTCATTTGCATCCAACATCACGCTAACCCTGCTTCCCGCAAGATCCATACTTCCCTCAAACCATGAATAAGCTCTATTTAAAGTGAATTCGCCTATAGAATCTTTGATGACGACTGGTTTAACATATTCTGCAATCAGAGCTTCTAATCTACTATCCGACTGCCCATCTTCAATGTATTCCAGCAGACGATAACAGTTATTCGCTACTGCTGCCATATAAGGTTCTAATTGCCTTTGTGGTCTTTTCTGACATTTGATGTGATGAATCTGATAGGGCTCGAAACTATAGCTATAGAGCAAGCCCTTTTCTTCATATTCCTCTGGACTCACCAACCACTCCAAACGTCCCTCTATTTCCGAGAACTCCTTTGTCCCCACATTCACACTTGCTACAAAATGAACCGAAGGCAACTTCCATCCATTCTTTAAAACAGTCGCACCTCCCACATTTTGCAAAGTGATAATCAAGAGTTCAACGACTTCACCACAAAATTCTTTTTCAAAGTCATCAATGGTTTTCTCAAATGTTTTTTTCAAACTATTCATCATAGTGTTCTCACCTTCTACTAAAATAAAAATACTTGATTTTCAGTCAACTTCAGTTTGATTATAGCATAACTTTGAAAACATTTTGACTTAGAACAACAAAAAGAAGCCTCAACCTTATGAGTTTTCAGCTTCTTTTTCTATTAGTTCATTGATACGTGAACGTGATCATAGTGGTTTTCGGTTACGCTACCACGGTCTGGCATTGGATTCCACGTGTAGGCTGGTCCATATTTACTATCATATGGAGCGTAGAAACGTTGCTTCCAGATGATGTAGTTGATACCACGGCTAGCCATATTTTGGACTGCATATTCTGCAATTTGATCCCCGAGTGCTGAACTCACTGGAACCATAAAGTCGATGGCCAAACCTTTTCCATGGTCACCACTGTCACCAGGACGGTAGCCACTAAAGGATGTGATGCCAAACAAGTTGGCGATTTCTTCCTTAAAGGCTGCCGTTTGCGGTTGAAGACCAGCGTTCTCAGACTTAGCAACAGCAAGTCCTGCATAGTCAGGAGCCGCTGGTGCTGAGTAAGTTCTTGAAGGAGTTTGGCTTTGCTCTGCTTGATAAGTCGACGTTTCAGCGTCAGAAGTTGCTGTTGATGCTGCTGTTTCTTCTGTTGCACTTGTTCCTCTTGTATCAGCAGGCGTTTCAGTAGCTGGTGCGACTGCTACTGGTGCTTCTGCTGGAGTTGTTGTTGCTGTTTCTTCCGTAACTGGAGTCGCTGCTTGAGGAGTTTCTTCTTCAACTGGGCGAGTTGTTTCTGCTACTGGTGCTTCCGCTGGAGTTGTTTCAGCTTTTTCTTCAGCTACAGGTGTTTCTGTAGATGGTGACTCTTCAGCAGCGGTCGCTGTCTCAGAAACTTCTGAATTTGGCGCTACTTCTGCTGGTTTTTCTGTCTCGGTTGCAGTTGGAGCTTCCTCAATTGGTTGAGAAAGGTCTTCCACTTGAACTGTTTGTTCATCGACTGTCACTTGGTTGGTCGTCAAATCAGCTGTCGCAGTCGTCACTTCTTCACTAGAATCTGCTTGAGGAGTTTTGATTTCAACTTCCGTCACCTCTTCTGCCTCATTGACAGTTGTAGTGAGGACAGTATCTGGGAAAATCAAGTCCATATTGGTGATCTTGTTCAAATTAGCAAGAACTGTCACATCTACTCCCAAAGCTTCTGCAATCGTGCTCAGGGTATCACCATACTGAACTGTATAGCTGTTTTTGTTCTCGTTTTTCGTCACGTCATTTTGGATTTGCTCAACGGTACGTGCTGTCCATGCGATTTCTTCCGCTTGAGTTGCCAATGCTGGCGCAAAAGACAAGGCTACTGTTGAGGCTAAAATAATTCTTTTCTTCATTCGTTCATATTCCTTTCAAATGAGTACCTGTCTATCATAACACAAAAAAATCAGAAAAAAGCCCTCTCGGACCTATTTAACAGAACTGACCATTCCTTGTAACAAACTCGATCACTTGAAATAGTTTGTTAGGTTTCTGTCACAGAACTGACACAATCTTCTCGTTACTTATCCTCAAAAATATAAGGAATATCTGCTAGTGCTTGAATCTTCTGATTCCCTTCATAGGACGATTCTAAAAAGTTAATGCTTTGAATGCCGCTATTCTGGGCAAATTCCACATCCAAAGTCCGGTCCCCTATATAATAGGTAGTCCTAGGATCCAACTCATATTTGTCTAGCAGATATGTCGCCGCCTCTGGACCGGGCTTGCGTGCAAAACCACTCTGATTAGTTAAAATTTCTGTGAAATAAAATTCCAAACCCAAGTCTCTTAGAATGGTAAAGGCATTGCCCCCTTTATGGGTATAAACAAACTGCTGAATCCCTGCTTGGTCTGCCCAAGCCAACACTTCACACGCATCTGGCATCAAAACTACCTGGGCATTCTTCTCAGCTAAACTCTGGGCACGCACCTGATTGAGCACTTCCGCATCCAGATTTCTCTCTTCTGCCACCTGCTCCAGCAAATCCTGCACAGAAAACTTGAGGATAAACTCTCTCACTTTCTCCTTATCATAAGGAATAGAAAACTGAGCAAAGGTCTCCTCAATCCCTGACAAAATCGCTTCGTAAGAGTCCAATAAAGTCCCGTCTAAATCCCAAATAAAGGCTATTTTTTGCATCTCCTATCCTTTCAAACTCATATAACGCTGGTAACGATAACGTAGAAATAACCAACGGAAACCATTATCCAAGAGAGTCCCTGCCCAAATACCAGGCAAGCCCCAACCAAGAACAATACCCATAAGATAGGCTGTCCCTATACGGATACACCACATCCCAATACTTGTCGCATAAAAGGGGAGGCGAGCATTTCCCAATCCCTGCCAAACTGCAGTATAGATGACTGTTCCTATCGTCATGGGAGTCCCCAATAGAGAAAACAGTGCCACCAAAACGCTCGCTTCAACCGCTACAGGATCAATCGTATAGAGATGAGTCAATGGTGTCCCCAAGGCATAGATACTGAGAGTTAAGGGCAACATGAGAAGCAGGGAAATCCAAAAGGTTTGCTTGCTCAAATCATCTACTCTTTCCCAGTTATCCTCCCCAACTGCTCGAGCTACCTGCATGACCGTTGCCGTAGCCACGCCAAAGGCAGGCATATAGTTAAACTGGGTCAAAACTTCTCCGACTGCATTTCCCGCTACTGCCTCCGTCCCAAAAGAAACAACCAAGGCAATGATCACTACATCTCCAGCCCGCATCATGAGACGCTCTCCTGCTGCTGGCAAAGCCAAAGTCAATAGTTCCTTATCTAAACCAAAAGTCGGTTTCTCAAAAGGCAGCTTTAATTGCGACCACAAAATCACAAGACCGACTAAGCGAGACAAGATAGTCCCCCAAGCAACACCCGCTATGCCCATATCAAGGACAAAAATAGCTAGACTTGAAAAAAGAATATTCAAGGCATTGGATAACAGACTCACATAGAGGGGTAGACGCGGATTATGCGTTGCACGAATCAAGGCACCTAGACTCGTCATCAAGCCCAAGAGAACAATCGATCCACCCACCAAAGATAGGTAGAGTCCACCACTCTCGGCTACATCCTGCTCAGTTCCCAAGAGCCCTATCATCTCTTGCCCAGCAAAGAGCGATAAGGCGCCTAAAAGTGCACTCAGCAATAGGGTTATCTTGAGAGCCTCTGTCACGTGATAAGCCAACTTGGACTGATCTTTCTGCCCCAAACTTTTTGAAATAACACTGGAGATAGCAGCTCCCAGAGCGATAAAAATCGCCTGATAAATGGTGATAATATTGCCAGCCACTGAAACACCTGAAATAGCGATTAAGCCCAAGTGAGCGACCAAGTAACTGTCCACCATTCCCATGAGCATCTGCAAAAAGTTTTCACCCATAGCTGGCAATGCAATATTAAGAATGTCTTTATTTTTCTTAAACAATCTCTCCTCCTGATGAAAAGAAACTCAGTTGGTTTCCCAACCGAGTTTACTCCCTCTGTCTTAAAGTCCTAGATAAGCCTCAACCGCTGCTTGCATGTCAGCAGCTGCCACTGTTGTTTTATGACGAACTGGAGCTGTTTCAAGGCCATCAACCGCTGGTGGCACTGCCACTCCTGAAATGTCATGTAATTGAACCAAGGCTTCAAAGTCAGTCAAGCCTGCTTCTCCTGTTACCGCTTCTACTGCAACCACTGGGAACTTGTAGGGACTAGCTGTTGAAGCAATCACTGTCTTAGTCGCATCGCCAGTAGCCACTTGGTATTTTCTATAAACAGCTGAGGCAACCGCCGTATGTGGATCCTCGATATAGGCATCTGTATCATAAACACGCTTGATTTCTGCCGCAGTTTCTTCCTCAGTCGCATATTCAGCTGCAAAGAGTTCCAGAATCGCTGCATCAAAGTCTGTCAATTCATATTGTCCTTGTGTACTCAAGGCGTTCATGAGTTCAGCTGTCTTAACCGCATCATTCCTCAAAAGATGGAAAATCAAACGCTCCAAGTTTGAAGATACTAAGATATCCATAGATGGACTAGTCGTTACCTTAAACTCACGTTTCTTGTCGTAAACACGAGTTTTAAAGAAGTCAGTTAAAACATTATTGTCATTTGAAGCACAGATTAATTTGCCAACTGGAAGACCAATTTGCTTGGCATAAAAGGCAGCCAAGATATTTCCAAAGTTTCCTGTTGGTACTGTGAAGTTGACCTTTTCACCAGTCACAATCTCACCAGTCTTGACCAACTGAGCGTAGGCATAAACATAATAAACAATCTGTGGTACCAAACGACCAATGTTCATAGAGTTAGCTGATGAAAATTGCAGTTTATTGGCAGCCAATTTTTCACGAAGAGCTACATCGTTAAACATATGTTTCACATTTGTTTGTGCATCATCAAAATTTCCATCGATAGCGATAACATGAGTATTGTCGCCAGTCTGAGTAGTCATTTGCAACTCTTGTACCTTGCTAACACCATCTTTTGGATAAAAAACGATAATCTCAGTACCAGGTACATTCGCAAACCCTGCCATAGCAGCTTTCCCAGTATCACCAGATGTCGCTGTTAAAATGACAATCTTGTTCTCCAAACCATGCTTTTTAGCGGCTGTCGTCATAAAGTATGGCAAGATAGACAAGGCCATATCCTTAAAGGCAATCGTTGAACCATGGAATAATTCCAAGTTGTATTGCCCATCCAGTTTCACCAATGGCGCAATAGCTGGAGTATCAAACTTGCTATCGTAGGCATTGTTGATACAGTAGTCCAACTCCTCAGCCGTAAAGTCATCTAAAAATGCTGATAAAACTAATTTAGCCACTTCTTGGTAAGAAGCATCTTTTAATGTGTCAAAGTCCAAATCCACCTTTGGATAAGTAAGTGGTGTAAACAGACCACCATCCGTCGCCAAACCTTGCAAAATAGCTTGGCTGGCAGTTACTGTATTATTGGCATCACGCGTTGATTGATAAACTAATGTCATGAATCTCTATCCTTTATCTATAGTCTCTTCCATTATATCACGATTTTTCAGAAAATTCTCCCTTTATAAGAGAAATTATAATCCCAATTCTTTCTTCAAAGGCTCTAAATAAACCATTTCTTGCTTATCTCTTTTCTCCAGTCCTTCCTCAGCTAAGGTGAGTAAATCTTTAGAAAACTCGAGAACCGCAGTTTCTTCTTCATCTGTGAGTTGTTTTTTAGAAAATTGTCGTCTTAAAAGCTTATAATCACGACCAGCTGTGGTAAAAAATGGAGCAGTTCGCAAGTAAGCTTCAAGCTTGTCTAAATGAACCAACAAGCCCAAGTGAAAGGCAGCAGAAGCAAAAGTCCTATCAAGCGGCTGGGTACACACACTACGAAACTCGATAGTCCCTCGAGTCGTTAAGTCTTGGTACTGGTAACTACGATGAGTTTGGAAATCTTCCTCCTGAGGGTAAATAAGAACCTCATCCCCATTAAGGGTGAATGCTTGGATTTCAGGTGTAGTCAAATAATCTCTAGCCTGAATCGGATAAAAATAATAGGTCTGCCCATCACGCTCCGCAGTAAAGATTGCAGAATAATCTAGATAATCAAAAAAATCATTCTCGTCTTTGAAGAGTCTAGTATTGACACCAACATTCTCTGGATAGATACCATGCATAGATTCTTCCCAAAAAATATCTCTCGAAATTTTGGTATCCCAATCTGCCCCTGAAAACTCAGAGTTTGCAAACAAATAAGCTTTAGCAGCTTCAATTTGCGTAAAAGCATTGATAACACGCAGGTAGTTGGAACTTGAAACGTCTAGTTGAACCTGACTTCCACAGATAAAGGCTCCATACTCAGGGAAATGATGTAAATCTGATTTAGTTACATTTCTACTCAAATTCAGATAATCCATCAACATCTGATAGCGGGGATAAGCCACTGGACAATTCTCATTTTTATCCCAGTTAGGATGAATGCCGCGGCCAACAATAGCATGATTAGCTTCACCCAACTTATTCTGAATCGTAGCCATATAGAAGTTAAAGCGTTCTTCCACCTCTTGGATAGATTCGGCCTTTCCGAATGCAAACTCAATCGTCGTATAAGCAACCTCAAACAAGATCGTATCTTGGCCGACTGGATTAAACAACTGAATTGGATTCCCAAAATCATCCACTTTTTCGATAGTAAAGCCCAATAATGATGGTAAATAGCGAAAGAGATCCTTAACAACTTCACCATCTGTAGCCTTACCCTCTAAATTTACAATCGGAAATTCTAACTCAATCCCAATAAATAAATCTGGGTTCTCTTTTATATTCTTTAAGTAACGTTTCTTTAGTAATTCAACAGACCGAGACATTAACCACCAAACTCTTTCATAATCAAATAAATTGTGAATAAGTAATATTATACCAAAAATACACTAAAAATGACTAGAATAAGAAGAAAAAGATCATTCATCAGTTATCAGTACTTAAAGAAAAATATCAAAATCTTCACTAAATCAAAAAACAAGGTCCGAAAACCTTGTCTTTCATACTATACCGGCGGCCGGGGTCGAACCGGCACGTCCTTGCGGACACTGGATTTTGAGTTCTAATACAATGTTTTTATATCAATTAAAATAGCATGTAATCAACAATTCTACTATTTAAAAATATCTGATTTTAGCTGAGTTTGCCAATTATGGTATTTTTGTGGAAACTACTATATAATTCGTTCATATTTTTATTAAGTATTTTCAGAACTTTATATAGAATTTTTTCAAAACCAATGACAGTTTATTAAGAACGCCACTATGTTCATCAATTTAGCTTAAATTCACATTTTTAATTATTAAACAATCCTTCCAGCATTCCGGAAAACCAATTTTAGTTTTTTCTATGATACTGCTAGTCATAAATTTTCTTTCAATTTCGTTAATAAAGGTATCCCACTCATCATGAACGCTTGAATTATGACAAATAAGAATTTGTTTTATTGCCAGCATATAGGCAAATAAGTCTTTATTATGTGTTTTTTTCTTACCATAATTTTTAATCTTCCGAAAAACTGGAGCATAAAATCTTGGAACACCCATGTTAAAGTTACGTGCGTATAACCTTCCATAATGTGCACAAACATTCCGAATAAACCATGTGGCAGAAATCCAACTTTTGCTTGCAGATATAATGTGATCCTTCATTGTAGCATCATTTTTATAATAATCATTACTGAAAAATAGCTCTTCTATCCATAAATTGTAAAGTTCATCATTTAACAACTCAATTATTCTAGTGGTTTCTCCAAAAGTCAGCTCAGGTACGACAACCCACAAAGGAAACTTACAATTCTTTTTGTTCACATGGTGACTTACTGGAAGAGATTTAGTAGTTGCGTTAAACAAGCTCATTCCAATTCTTTCAATAACTTCCTGATATTCATCCTCATTTTTATAAATTGATTTATCTAAATAGCACTCGCCATTTTGTAAACTTCCTTTATAATTACTACATAAGGTATGGACAATAGAAGATTTGATTAGTAATTCTATTTTACCAGTAAATTTCATCAAATTTTCTCTCAAAAATGAATTGAATTCATAAAGTTCAATACAATCTCGAAAAGAGAAAATACTATCCTCCCTTCTCGGTAAGCACTTTCTATATATTGAAAAATCATAATAATTTGTCTGAAAAAGGAACTGTTCAGCGAAAGTCTCCTCAGACTCATTAATTATTACTTTAGCACCGGTGTTCTCTACCGGTCTAGCAAGTTTTTCCTTCAACTTTTCAAATTCAAGAAATTCTTTCATTGAAGAGCTCTCATCAGGAACAAGTGTGTAATATCTGACAGGAATATTTTTTTCCTTAATTTTTTCATCAGTTGTATTCATCATTCACCTTAAAAAAAAAGCCTCGCAAAACTATTTGATTGATTAATCAAAGGGAGCCTTGGGAGTTCTTGTACAATCATTATAGCCTAATCCCAATTTTTTGTAAACCCCCTTTCTATACCACTAAATATAGCATCCCAAATCTTTTTTTAGCTAAAAAATCCATATATGGTGCTATTTTTAGAAAAAGAACACAATATATAGAAAGGCGCCTTCGAACTCTCTATATATTGTGTTTATAAATGAAAATATTTTTTAAAAATATTTTTAAAAAATATTTAAAAAAGCCTATTTATTTTATCGTAATAATGGTTTTTTGATTTAAGCTCATAAAATGGTATAGATTTTATTTTTTAGATAAATTTCTATTGATGTCATATCTCATCAATTCCATAGTCGTTTCTGAATCAGCAATCTTATACAATTCAATCAATCGTTCTTTGTTTTCATCAAGTTGTTCAGATAATTTAAGTTTAACTAGGTTTACTTTATCTTCAAGAGAGATTGGAACATTGGTATCAAGGGATAATTCTTTGTTTAGCAGTTCTTCTGTTATCTTGTTTTCTGTTAGATCTTGCTGAAATCGAACATACTTAAATAGCGAATTAAGATAAGCTTCTTCTTCTGCCAATCTTCTATACATAAAATTATTATTCAATCTATCCATATGTTCTGCCCAAGCAAAATCACCTTTTGCTTGTCCCATTTCATTATATGGGAAAAAATCTTCAATATCCGCATTAAGGGCTAACGCTATTTCCTCTAGTCTTTCCCAAGTAGGCTCTGTTGTGCCTTTTTCATAATTTATAATTGTCTGTTTAGTTACTCCAATTATTTTTGCTAATTCTTTTTGGGTTAAACCAGCTTTTAATCTCACTGACTTTATATCTATTTGTCCAGCACGAATAATATTTGTATAGTTAAATAAAGGTTTCATAAAAATTTCTCCTTGGTAAAAAAACATTTTACTTTTTTATTGACAGGTAAAATTATTTTTGATATTATAAAGGTGGGTAAAAAATCGTTTTACCTTACTAGTATAACATTTTTTCGAAATAATGTAACATTTTAAAATTATAGGAGGTGGTATTATTGACTATTTAGAAGTTGCGAATAAAACAGGTAAATCCATCAGTACTATTAAAAAATGGAGAAAAAAAATAGAAACTTTATCCGGCTATGAATTTACAAAAATTAAGGCTAAAGTTAGTTATCGCAGCGTACAGACATTCTTCGATTTTACCAAAGAAGAAGTTTCTAAATTTGTAGAACTATCTAAACAAGTGGAAAAAACTAACGACTTGGATAAATCAATAAAAAAAATTTGGGGAGATGTATCAGATTCAAATGAGGTTGATTTAGAGCGTCAAATCTTATACTTACATTCTCTTCAAAAGAAAAACGAAAAGGATACTAACATTGAAATACAATTATTGAAAAACGCTAATAAATCTTTAGCTAGCCGTGTCGCTTCTCTTGAGAAACGATTTGAAGAATTTGAAAAACAACGACAGACTCATTTTTTCAAATTTTTAAAATAATTAATAATAATAATAGTTGAAGGCATGCAGTTCGATTGAGTGCGGTTAGGTCGTGCCTGCGAGCGAGGGGGCAAATTGCCGTAGCTCGCAATGGCACGGAGTTCCGCGGACGCACGAACTGAAGAGAACTAAATGCTTTTAACTGTTCCTCACTGCAAAGCAGTGATATAAGAAAGGATATACGAAATGAAATTAAATGATTTTTTGAAAACTGAACTACTTGGTAATAAATTTTACGCAGTTAAGGGTTATAGTGAAGAACTTAATAGGGAAACAGGAAAACCAGAAGCACTACGACTTAATGTTTCCATCCAAGACGATAGTAGCGATTTCTTTATGGAAATGATTACTGTTAAAGTTAAAACCATTACTCCCACCTTGTCAAAACAAGAAATGTCTAACAATAAAACTAGACATGTAATTTTAAAAGATTTAAATATGGGACAGTATAATGGAAACTTGTGGTTTAACTGTTCTGATATTTTACCAGCAGAAAAAAATTGATAATGAAGGGACAAAGTCCCTTCTAGTTTATTTATTATATAAACAATATTTTGGCGAAATTCATCTAAGACATTCCCACTAATTTTGGATTGAATACTATGAAATATAATAAGAAAATCATACGTACTTCTTCTTATATTGAAATTTGGGAATATGAAAAAGCAATTTTTACTAATAGAAAACATAAGGAGTCTGCCAATGAAAGTGAACCAAGAAAAAGAAGAACATTTGAAGAACTGACTGAAAAAGAACAAAGGAAACGTCTTCAACGAATGAAACAAACTCGATTAAATGCAAAGTGGAAGTTACTTAGGTTAGTGGATTGTAATTTTAATGATAATACATCATTTTTGACTTTGACCACAAAAGAAAATATCCAAGATAGAAATAAATTTAAAAACTTACTAAAAACATTTATTAAGCGTTTTAACTATAACATTTTTCAAACAAAGAAAAATCAATTAAAATATATAGCAGTTTTAGAAAAACAAAAGCGTGGTGCTTGGCATGCTCATATTTTGCTTTTTGATGTTCCCTATATCCCTCATAATCAGTTACTCAAACTTTGGGGACATGGAGCAGTACGAATAAATAAAGTTGATGTTGATAGCAAAGATAATAGAGGGAGATATGTTACAAAGTATTTTGAAAAAGGAATCGGTCAAGAACTCCTTGATAATTTTGGTAAACATCCTTATTTATCTTCAAACAATCTAAAACAACCAATCATTAATACAAATTATGTCCCATTTGATTATAAATTCTCAAATGAAGAAATCGTATATGAAAGCGAATATAACAGTAAAATTTATATAGGGGGCGAATATATTGATAATAATGTGAAATACAAAAAAATTAAATTAAATATTAAGGAGTAAAACAATGATTGCAACAATAAATAAAAATGACTTAGTTGCCCTTGGATTTTCCGAAGGCACCTCTAAACGAATTATACGGCAAGGTAAGAAACTTCTTGTCACAAGAGGTTTTAATGTCTATCAAAATAAACGTATTGGTACAATCCCAGCTACTATTGCAAATGAACTACTAGGATTTGATATTTCAGTAGGTATAGAAAATGACCGTTAGGAAAGAAAAAAATGGAACTTGGACAGTTGATATATCCGATGGATTTCACCCTATAACGCAAAAAAGAATCCGAGTTGTTCGAAAAGGTTCAAAAACAAAAAAGGAAGCTTTAGAACTTGAGCAACATCTCCGAATTGTTGACTTGAAAGAAAAACGTTTTGATTTTTTAATAACAACTGATATGCTTTTTGAATTGCTTGAAGAAGAAGACAGACAAAATAATAGAAAAATTAGTTACCTAAGTACTCAAAAAAATAATTATGAAAGGCATATAAAACCATACTTTCAAAATGTAAATCTGAATAAGCTAAGTTATGAAAATATTTTTGAATTTAGAGAATACTTAAAAACTAAACCCAAAAAACAAAATGATAATCAACATCTAAGTAATAATACTATCAATAAAATAATAATACTTCTCAAAAAAATATTTGATACCGGTGTGAGAAAGTCCTTGATAGATAAAAACCCTGTTGAAAATTTGAGAAAGTTACCAATCAATAAGAAGACAATCACATTTTGGAGTGTAGAAGAATTTGCTAGATTTAGAAAACTTATTACCAAAGAAGAAAAAAGCTACAATCTTTTCTTTACACTTGCTTTCTTTACAGGTATGAGAATGGGAGAAATTCTTGCTTTAAACTGGAATGATATAAATTTATTAACTAACACTATTCACGTTACTAAAACGGCTTATTTTCTAAATAAAAGAAATCATATAAACTCAACAAAAACAAGAGCAGGCACAAGGTATATTACAATTAATAACAAATTAGCAAATATGCTGAGAGATTGGAAACAAGAACAAACTACTTTACTAAAAGAGTTTATTGATGATATTGACAATCTTCAGGTTATTCAAAGTTCACCTATATCAATTACAAAAAATATGATTGATAAGAAGTTTAAGCAAATACTATCTAGAAATAATGATATTAAAAAAATTCGCATTCATGATTTAAGGCACTCTCATGCTTCGTTACTTATCAATCAAGGGGAAGACTATCTTGTAGTTAAGGAGCGTTTGGGACATGCTTCCATAACAACTACAATCGATACATACTCTCACTTATATCCCAGTAAACAGAAATCTCTTGCTAACAAATTAGATGAAATTTTCTAAAAACAAAGACAAGGTATTTAACCTTGTCTTTATTTTAATTATTTTTTATCAAAACCTGAATATGTAGAAAAACCTAGGAGATAAAATGCCATAGCAATTGGCAAGTCTTCCGATTTATCACTATATTGTTTTGATATTTCTTTAATTTCACTATATGAGGTGTTTTCTTATACCTAAATTAGCTGTAAACTCTTAATTATTTATGATATAATATTAAAAAATCAAATTAATATGAAGGAGTATATTATTATGCCGATTTATTACAACTCTGAGGAAATTACTAGTGTGGAGGAATTCCTAACACTCATTTTTGATTATGCAAGGAATAACCCTCACGAACTTTGGTATAGGGGGCATAGAAGCCAAGACTGGAAACTACGGCCGAGTCTTTTTAGAAACGAAGTTTTAGATATGCCAGATGATGGCTCTATACATCCAATAAAATACAAAAATTTTATGGATTTCAACGTGGCTTTAAAACAGTATAGAGATGAATTGAGAGAAGCAATTCTAGATGACAGGCTTAATCTGTTTCATTATACTTTTCTTGCTCAACATTATGGAATGCCGACGCCAGCATTAGATTGGTCTACTGATCCTCTGATAGCTTTGTACTTCGCGGTAGATGGCTTTGAGTACACTAACGAAGATGAATTTCCAGTTGTCTATATCTTAAATCCCACAAGATTAAATGAGAATTCAGCAATGAAATATAAAGAAGGGAATCGCACGGTAAGTGAGGTATACTGTATAGATGAAGCTGATGATGAACTATTTGATTACTGTTTTTCAGATCTGAATGACACTCCGTTTGCTACAATTCCCTTTGCTGTAAAAAGTGATTATGATTTGAAGTCACAAAGGATATCAAGACAATCAGGAGTATTTACTCTGCATGAAGCTAGATACTATAGAGGTGTCGAGTGGATTAATTTTACCGCAGATGATGGAGAATCAATGGGTGTTGCTCTAAAGATTTCTCCGTCTAGTGTAGAATTGATTAAAAATCAACTTAAGATTCTCAATTTAACTCCAGAAACTATATATGGTAAGGAAGCAACAATACTAGAAGAAAAAGCAAAGTCTATTTCAACAGAAACTCCAAAAATATAATAATATTCCACAGTTGAAATTCCAACGTTAACTCTCTTAACCTTGACTAACTTATCAGGCAAAAACTTTTAGTTATGATAGTGGAGGAGTTCTCCCGACAAGAGTAACAACTTCTATATTAGACTTCCCTTCTTTCTTCCTCGATTAGATGACTGCTTTCGATTATCAAATATTTACCTTTTGTAATACAATTTATTTGCATCTCTGTTGCTTTCTTGTGTTTGTGGTTGAAATACAAGTATAACACAGAGGTGTTTTCTTATGTCTAAATTACGCATTCATTTGACAAAAAAGCCCCTTTATAACTGTTAAACAAGTTTTTAACCAGTTTAAGAATCTAACTTTTAAAAATGTTAGTTGTCTAACTTCATTATATAACTTTCAAACAAAATAACTTTATCAGATAGATAAAGAAAAAAGAAATTGGTATAAAATGGTAATTAATTATAGCGTTAGACATAAAAAAACAAGGCTCGAAAACCTTGTCTTTATTACTATACCGGCGGCCGGGGTCGAACCGGCACGTCCTTGCGGACACTGGATTTTGAGTCCAGCGCGTCTGCCAATTCCGCCACGCCGGCAAATAGTAACTGGGGTAGCTGGATTCGAACCAACGCATGAGGGAGTCAAAGTCCCTTGCCTTACCGCTTGGCTATACCCCAATAATATAAAATAGGCGAGTGATGGGGATCGAACCCACGCATGCCAGAGCCACAATCTGGTGTGTTAACCACTTCACCACACCCGCCATAATCATATTAACACGGGCAGTAGGAATTGAACCCACACTGAAGGTTTTGGAGACCTTAGTTCTACCTTTAAACTATGCCCGTAACTAAAGTAATGGAAGGGGAGGGATTCGAACCCCCGAACCCGAAGGAGCGGATTTACAGTCCGCCGCGTTTAGCCTCTTCGCTACCCTTCCAAGTTATAAATAAAATATGGCGCGAGACGGAATCGAACCGCCGACACATGGAGCTTCAATCCATTGCTCTACCAACTGAGCTACCGAGCCAAATTGCGGGAGCAGGATTTGAACCTACGACCTTCGGGTTATGAGCCCGACGAGCTACCGAGCTGCTCCATCCCGCGTTAATATAAAAAGGAGGATGTGGGATTCGAACCCACGCACGCTTTTACACGCCTGACGGTTTTCAAGACCGTTCCCTTCAGCCGGACTTGGGTAATCCTCCAATAAATAGTCCGTACGGGATTCGAACCCGTGTTACCGCCGTGAAAAGGCGGTGTCTTAACCCCTTGACCAACGGACCATATTTATAAATGGGCACGAGTGGACTCGAACCACCGACCTCACGCTTATCAGGCGTGCGCTCTAACCACCTGAGCTACGCGCCCA
>CAJNCL010000009.1:0-46566 GCA_905221255.1 bacterium | reverse complement strand
GCCGTGAAAAGGCGGTGTCTTAACCCCTTGACCAACGGACCTTGAGCTTTTCAACTCTTTCTATTATACCTACTTTTCAAACTTTGTCAAGAACTTTTTTCAGTGAAGTTAATTTTTTCTTTTCTTCACTAACTTAACCACTGCTTCTGTCCGTGCAGTGTGGGGAAACATATCGACTGACTGGATATACTGGAGATCATAGACTTTTACTAGTTTAACCAAATCTCGTGCCAAGGTCGAAACATTGCAGGATACATAGACCATTTTGTCTGGAACATAGGTTAGGATGGTATCTAATAACTTGTCATCTAAACCCGTTCGAGGAGGGTCGACTATCAGGGCATCGGCCCTATAGCCCTCTTGATACCAGCGGGGAATAATCTCTTCAGCTGTTCCTGCTTCGTAATAGGTATTGTCAAACCCCATCTTTCGGGCATTTCGCTTGGCGTCTTCAATGGCTTCTGGGATAATATCCATCCCTCTGAGGCTTTTGACTTTCTTCGCGAAGGCGAATCCAATCGTCCCAACACCGCAATAAGCATCAATCAAATGATCTTCTTCGCCAACGTCAAGAGCCTTAACCGCTTGACTATAGAGAATCTCGGTCTGCTCAGGATTGAGCTGATAGAAGGCTCGAGGGGAAAGAGAAAACTCATAGTCGAGTACTCCTTCTTGAATACTCTCTTGGCCCCAGATAATTTCCGTCTTTTCACCATAGATTTCACTTGTTTTTGCTGTATTTGTATTGACTGCAACTGTGACAACTTCTGGAAAATCATTGACTAAATCTTTGACCAGTTGATTTAAATTAAGCTGACGATTCGTGACAATGATTATCTGGACTTGTCCCGTTTTTCTTGCTCGACGTACCATGATGGTGCGAACGCCTAACGTTTTTCTCTCATCTGTAATTGGGATTTGGTGGTAAGTAAGAAGTTCAGCTAGGCGATTCGCAATCACTTGGGTTTCCTTATCTTGTACCAAGCAGTCTTTTAACTCTACGAGATAATGAGAGTTTTGCGCATACAAACCTGCCTTGACCTGATTTTTAAATTTCCGAGTCTGGAATTGAAGCTTAGCACGGTAGTACTTTGGTTCCTGCATTCCGATAGTTGGACGGATTTCATAGTTTTCATATCCTGCAGGAGCAAATTTTTTCAGGGCTTGGTGGAGCAAATCTGTTTTGAACTCTAACTGTTTATCATAGTGGAGGTGCATGATTTGACAACCACCACATTCATTATAAATGGTACAAGCTGGCACGACTCGAAATTTAGACTTCTTATTAACCTTTAGCAATTTGGCTTCAACAAAGTTACGTTTAATAGAAGTAATCTGACAATAGATATCTTCTCCTTTGAGGGCGCCAGGCACAAAAACGAGAGTTTTCTGGTAGAAACCGATTCCCTCACCATTGATACCCATCCGCTTAATTTTTAAAGGTATTTTTTGTTTGACTTTCAGATTCATACCCCTATCTTATCACATTTTAGGGTATAATAGAACTATGAAAATCACAAAACTTGAAAAGAAAAAACGCCTCTACTTGATGGAACTAGATGGACAGCAAACCTCTTATATCACGGAAGATACCATTGTCCGTTTTATGTTGTCTAAAGATAAGGTGGTTAGCACTGAAGAATTGACCGAGATTCAGGGCTTTGCTCAGTTTTCTTATGGTAAGAATCTCGCCCTCTACCATCTATCATTTAAAGCTCGAACCGAAAAGGAAGTTCGTGAGTATCTGAAAAAGTATGATCTTGATGAAAAAATCACAAGTCAAGTTATCGCCAATCTTAAAGAAGATAACTGGATTAATGATCGTCAGTATGCCTATTCTATCATCAATGCCAATCAACTTTCTGGAGATAAGGGACCCTATGTGCTAGCTCAAAAACTGTCTCAAAAAGGGATTGTCAAATCAACGATTGAAGAGGTTTTAAAGGATTTTGATTTTTCGGAGGTTGCTCAACGTGTGGCGGAGAAACTGCTAAAAAAATACACGGGAAAGCTTCCCGCTCGTGCCTTGAAAGATAAGATTATCCAAAGCTTGACGAACAAAGGCTTCTCCTATCCCGATGCTAAAAACGCCTTTGACGGCTTGGATAGTCAAGTTGACCAAGAAACGACTCAAGAACTCATTATCAAAGAGCTAGACAAACAATATACTAAATACGCTCGCAAATATGAAGGTTACGAACTAAAGCAACGATTAACTCAAGTTTTAGCTAGAAAAGGCTATGATTTTTCGGATATAGCCAGCGCTCTCAGAGAATATCTTTAACATTTTCAGGTAAAATTCAAAAAAATTAGACCAATTTATGATATAATAGTAGACGATAAACTTATAAATTGTAGAAAGTTGGTTAGTTATGAAACTTCCAAAAGAAGGCGACTTTATTACAATTCAAAGTTATAAGCATGATGGGAGTCTTCACCGTACTTGGCGGGACACCATGGTACTAAAAACAACAGAGAACGCTATTATTGGCGTCAACGACCACACACTTGTTACCGAAAGTGACGGTCGTCGTTGGGTGACTCGAGAACCGGCTATTGTTTACTTTCACAAAAAATATTGGTTTAATATCATTGCCATGATTCGTGATAATGGGATTTCCTACTATTGCAATATGGCCAGCCCCTACTATCTAGATGAGGAAGCCCTGAAATACATTGATTATGATTTGGATGTCAAGGTTTTCACTGATGGTGAAAAGCGTCTCTTGGACGTTGAAGAGTATGAGCGCCATAAACGCAAAATGAAGTATTCTGATGATTTAGACTATATTTTGAAAGAACATGTTAAAATCCTTGTTGATTGGATCAACAATGGACGCGGTCCTTTCTCAGAGGCCTATGTCAACATTTGGTACAAACGCTACATAGAACTAAAGAATCGGTAAAGTTGTCAACCAGGGTGTGAGCCCTGGTTTTTTATTTGAAAAACCCAGCTTTTCAGCTGGATTAATTGCTATATATCTAATTTAGTGACAGTAAACTTGATGTGGGAATAGTCTTTTTCAACATCCTTATCCAACAAGAAAGCCGTGGCATTCTTCTTAACCTGAACAAGATCAATGTTCTGAGCTTGAGCTGCATAGACGCATCCACAATAACATTGACGATAGATATCATACTCCTCGCACATCTCCACCGAGCGCTTGTAGCCTTGATTTTTCTTGAAATCACTTGGAAGATAGTGGGTTGTGTAAATCTTTTGCACATCGATTCCGATGCTGTTGATGGTTTGAGAATTCTTATGGGGACTGATAGTCAAAGCTGAACCAAAATAATCAAATCCCAAGTCCATAGCTACCTGTGCTGTTTTGTCCAGACGGTAGTCAAAACAAACCTTGCAACGCTCACCACCTTCAGGTTCTTCTTCCAGTCCTCTGACTAACTTCCGGTATTCATTGGGTTCATAGGGAGCTTCTAGGTACTGGACTGTATTTCCTGTCCGCTCATTGAAATCGCTGACAAATTTCTTGGTGACGTAGGCCCGCTTGTGGTATTCTGCCTTGGGATGGATATTGGAATTGGCAAAATAGATGGTCACATCCGCGTATTTGGTCAGGTATTCTAAGGTGTAGGTACTACAAGGAGCACAGCAAACATGCATGAGAATAGTGGGACGTTGCTCATTTTTCTCCCAAACCTGTACCATTTTCTGCATAACACGGTCATAATTAATCTTCTGATTAAGATTCATCTTGCTCAGAATTTCTTCTACATCGATCATGTTCTTCTCCTTTTTCTAGTTTTATTTTATCATATAAATTAGGAGAGCTCAAATCTATTTAGAAGAGAAAACCTTAAAAGGAGGGATTATGTTCCCTCCTTTTGTGTTTTTTATAAGTTGCTTTTACATCATCCCGCCCATCATGCTTGGATCCATTGCTGGAGCTGGGGCTACTGGTTCTGGTTTATTGGCTACGACTGCTTCTGTTGTCAAGATCAAGCTGGCTACAGATGCTGCATTTTGAAGGGCTGAACGGCTTACTTTAACTGGGTCGATAATTCCTTCTTCAATCATATTAACCCACTCACCAGTTGCTGCGTTGAAGCCTGTACCAACTTCAGCATTTTTCAAACGATCGATAACAATAGAACCTTCGAATCCTGCATTGTGGGCGATTTGGCGAACAGGTTCTTCCAAGGCGCGGAGAACAATATTGCGTCCTGTTGCTTCATCTCCTGTCAATTCCAAATCAGCTACGGCTGGAATGACATTTACAAGAGCTGTTCCGCCACCAGCAACGATTCCTTCTTCAACAGCTGCACGAGTAGCGTTGAGGGCATCTTCAATGCGGAGTTTCATTTCTTTCAACTCAGTTTCAGTTGCAGCTCCGACCTTGATGACTGCGACACCACCTGACAATTTAGCCAATCGTTCTTGGAGTTTTTCACGGTCGAATTCAGAAGTTGTGGTTTCGATTTGTGACTTGATAACCGCAACACGGTGGGAAATGGCTTCAGGATTTCCAGCACCTTCTACGATAACAGTGCTATCTTTGTCCACAGTTACTCTCGCTGCTTGACCTAGCGCCTCAATAGTAGCGTCTTTCAACTCAAGACCAAGATCTTCTGTGATGACTGTTCCGCCTGTCAAGATAGCGATGTCTTCTAACATAGCCTTACGACGGTCACCAAAGCCAGGTGCTTTGACAGCTACGACATTGAAGGTTCCACGAATCTTGTTCAATACAAGAGTTGGAAGAGCTTCGCCATCTACATCATCCGCAATAATCAAGAGCGGACGGTTGCTTTGGAGAATGCTTTCTAGGAGTGGCAAGATTTCTTGGATATTTGAAATTTTCTTGTCGGTAATCAAAATGTATGGATTTTCAAGGTCAGCCACCATTTTTTCGCTATCTGTCACCATGTACTGTGAAAGGTAACCGCGGTCAAACTGCATTCCTTCTACGACTTCAAGTTCTGTTTCCATACCACGTGACTCTTCGATAGTAATGACACCGTCTTTACCAACTTTTTCCATAGCTTCAGAGATGTATTCGCCGACTTTCTCAGAACGGGAAGATACGGCAGCAACCTGAGCGATGGCTTCTTTGTTGGCAACAGGAATGGCATTGTTTTTCAAGGCTTCTACAGCTGCGGCAACTGCAGCTTCAATCCCACGACGAATACCGATTGGGTTGGCACCCGCAGTGACATTTTTGATTCCTTCGCGGACGATAGCTTGGGTCAAGACAGTTGCAGTTGTCGTTCCGTCACCTGCGATATCATTGGTTTTTGAAGCTACTTCTGATACCAATTTGGCACCCATATTTTCAAAATGGTCTTCCAACTCGATTTCTTTGGCAATGGTCACACCGTCATTGGTAATCAAAGGTGAGCCAAATGATTTTTCCAACACAACATTACGACCTTTTGGTCCCAAGGTTACTTTGACAGTGTCTGCAAGGATATCGACACCACGGACCATAGCTGAACGAGCATCAGATGAAAATTTAATTTCTTTTGACATACTTACTTTCTCCTTCTATTCTTCAATGATTGCCAAGATATTGGCTTCGCCAACGATGATGTACTTTTCATCGCCATCTTTGACATCAATACCTGCATGAGCTTCAACTAAGACACGGTCTCCAGGCTTAACGCTTGGAGCAACCAAGTCACCATTCAAGGTGCGAACACCTTGTCCTGTAGCTATAACTTGGGCTGTTTTTGTTTTTTCTTGGGCTGAGCCTGCAAGGACAAAGCCTCCAACAGTTTGTTCTTTTTCTTCGATTTTCAAGACCACACGGTCTCCTAATGGTTTCAACATTTGCTTTCCTCCATGATGACATACATCTTATTAGCACTCTTTATATCTGAGTGCTAAATCATAGTTCTATTGTATCACTTGGTCAGAAATAGTCAAGAAAAAAGTCTGACTTTCTCAAGATAAAAAAGCCTAAGATTGACTCAGGCTTTTCTATGCTTAAAATGGTAATTCTTCCTCTTCCAAGACCAAATCTGCCAAATCCTGACCTGCGTTATTTTCACGCATGGCACGTTGGGCGCGGCTTTCCAAGAGTTGGAATCCCGTGGCAAGGACTTCAGTCACATAGTTGGTCTGACCATTTTTCTCAAAGCGACGGGTACGAAGTTCTCCATCCACAGAGATAAGACTACCTTTGGTCGCGTAACTTGCCAAGGTTTCAGCCAATTTTCCCCAAAGAACCAAATTGACAAAATCAGCTTCACGTTCCCCATTTTGGTCTTTGTAACGACGGTTCACAGCAATCGTTGCGCGCGCTACTGACTTGTCATTGTTGGTTTTGTGCAATTCTGGTGTAGACGTCAAACGCCCAATCATGATAACTTTATTATACATTTTTCATCCTCCTGCTTATCTATTCGCAGGAAATCAAAAAAAGTTACAGAAATTTGTAACTTTTCGAAAAAATTTTTTATTTTTTATGAACCATGAAACCTGTCGCCTGTTGATTGGCCATAATAGTCATATCTGTAATCTGCACACGACGGGGGTGACTGGTCACATAGACAACAGTGTCTGCGATGTCTTGTGCCTGCAAGGCTTCGATCCCCTGATAGACACTGGCTGCTCGTTCTTTGTCACCGTGAAAACGTACTGTAGAAAAATCTGTTTCAACAATCCCTGGCTGAATGGTGGTCACCTTGATATCCGTTGCAATGGTATCAATTCGCAGACCATCTGAAAAAGTCTTAACTGCTGCCTTGGTGGCTGAATAGA
Organism: bacterium; assembly: GCA_905221255.1. Classification (GTDB taxonomy): domain Bacteria; phylum Bacillota; class Bacilli; order Lactobacillales; family Streptococcaceae; genus Streptococcus. The sequence goes on along the minus strand of CAJNCL010000009.1, from coordinate 39,845 downwards.
CAGCTGCACCTGCATAGGCATAAATGCCTGCAGTCGACCCCATATTGATGATATGACCTTGATTTGCTGCAACCATGGAAGGCAAGAAAGAACGAGTGACTGCCATCAAGCCCTTGACATTGGTATCTAACATGGTCAGCATATCCAGCTCTTCATAGTCTTGATAGGGAGCCAAGCCAAGAGCTAGTCCAGCGTTATTGACCAAGATATCAATCTGCCCTATCATTTCCAATATATCGGAGCAAACAGTCTTGACCATAGTCATATCCGTCACATCTAGTGAAAAGGTCCAAACTGTTTGATTTGGAAAAGTTTCTGCAAACTCTGACTTGAGGGTCTCTAGTCTGTCTGTCCGTCGCCCTGTTAGAACGACATTCTCCCCCTGCTCCAGATAAGCACGCGCAATCGCTTCACCGATTCCTGAGGTCGCTCCTGTAATCACTACATTTTTTGCCATCTTTTTTCCTTCTATACTAGCGAGACAGATACTGACAACTTCCTAGGCAGTCCAATGTTTTGCTGGGTCAAATGGAGTTCCGACAACTTGGTCTTCTGATAATTCAATAACCCCACGTTTTTGCGGAGCGTTTGGCAGATGCAATTCACGAGGGCTGCACATCATTCCAAAACTCTTTTCGCCACGAAGTTCGCCTGGGAAAATGAGATTTCCTTTTGGCATCATAGCTCCAGGAAGAGCCACAATGGTTTTCAAGCCAAGACGCGCATTGGGAGCCCCTGCAACGATTTGCACTGTCTTGTCACTTGCGACTGCAACTTGGCAGATGTTAAGGTGGTCACTATCTGGGTGAGCTACCATCTCGACAATCTCACCGACAACAAACTTAGGTTCCTTGTCATTGACAATCTCTTCTGTAAAGCCTTCCGCCTGCAACTCTTGGTTCAAACGTGCTACTTGCTCATCTGATAAAAAGACTTGACCACGCTCTGCAATTTCAAACAAACTTGAAAGGTCGAAAATATTCCAAGCCACTGTTTCCCCATTTTCCTTGAGGAAAACACGGGCAACTTTGCCTTTGCGCTCCACATCCAACTTGGCAACTCCGCTATTTTTCACGATGACCATAAGGACATCGCCGACATGCTCTTTGTTATATGTAAAAATCATTCTTTCCTTTTTCTCCTATTTCAGTCCTGCTAAAAAGTCGTTAATTTCTTCCTTGCTTTTACGGTCACGATTGACAAAACGGCCGATTTCCTTGTCCTTTTCTAGCACAACAAGGCTAGGGATTCCGTAAACGTCCCAGAGTTTAGCCAGGTCCATGTACTGGTCTCGGTCCACTCGAATAAATATGAACTCTGGATTGCTCTCCTCAATCTCTGGCAAGGCAGGATAGATATAACGACAATCGCCACACCAGTCCGCCACAAAAAGAAAGACCTTCTTGCCATCCTGCTCGACAAAACCTGCGAGTTCTTCTATACTAGCGGGAGTAATCATAAGACTTCCTCCTCATAGATGAGATCTTCATTTTCATAGACAAAGGTATAGTGACGACCATCCTCAAAAATGACCCCTCCGACGAGTCGCTCTAGGCTACTTTCGTAGACTTGAACATAGAGAGTCGCAATCTCACCCATATCTGAGAAAAAATCACGCACGATAGCGGTTAACTCCTCTTGCGTCTTCATGAGTTTGTGATTATCTGCTGCTTTTTTGGCACCCAAAGCGAGGGCACTTAGACCAGCCACTGTCAAGCCAGTCATCCATAATTTCTTAGCTTTCATACCTTTCATTGTAACACAAAAAGGGCTTTAGGACAAATAGGGAAGCAGTATATAGGCAAGGAAAATCCCCTTTCCTCAACGAGGAAAGAGGACAACTTATCCTTATTGCCAAGCGCCTGAGTTGCCGACATAATAGCCATCAGGTGTGTAGGTATTGCGAAGCATCTTACCAGATGAGTCTAAGTAGTACCACTTGCCTTGGACTTGAATCCATTCGTTACTTGCCATAGCTCCTGAGCCTTTAACATAGTACCAAGTATCACCATAGTAGAACCAGTCATCTCTCAAGAGAGCGCCTGAATCGGTTAGGTAATACCAGTCACCTCGGTAGAAGAACCATGTGCTCTTTTTCATGAAACCTGATGATTCAAAATAATACCATTTACCTTGGATATACACCCATTCGTTACTCGCCATGGCTCCTGAAGATTTGAGGTAGTACCAACGATTATTGTAAAATTTCCATTCATTACTCATCATAATGCCTGAATCTTTGAAATAGTACCAAATATCTTCACTGCAGATCCAACCACCATGAATCATGCCACCAGCCCCATCCATGAAATACCAATATCCTTGGTATTTTAACCAGTCATTTTTAACTAAATCGCCTTGTTTTTGGTAGTACCAGATTGAGTCTGATTTGAACCAGCCTGCAGTTTCAAAAATTGGATAAAAACTTAGCAAACTAGTTCCGCTGTATGGTCGAGTTATTTCTCCGGGTTTCTCAAGCTTCACACTATCATATTGACTTCCTCTCCATGCTACGACCTTCTTACCCTTAGAAGTATCAGGCAAGGTTGCTGTGTAAGTCTTTGTTTTATAATCCCACTTGGTATCTAAATAAGTGTACTGGTCTTTTTCCTCCTCAAGGCGATAATAACTACTCTTTCCTCCGTGATAAATATCGTTCATTACTTTGGTAGACCAAGTCTTGACTTCATCTCCACTCTTGGCCTCCACCTTGATATCCCCACTATAGCCATAAGGAACGTAGAAATTCAAGTAACGTCCTTCCTCACCGACCATGGATTTTTCCTTTTCTTCACCTAGGAAATTTGTCGTTTGATCCTGACCGTTTAGACTGACCGTCCATTCGATTTTTTCAGTTTTTGGCAAATCTATGACCTGAATATCTACTTCATGACCATTGTTAAAGCGAGCAATCTTGCCATTTTCATAGATAATACCACCCTTAATCGGCCAGAGCTCTTTTAGTTCAAAGGCTTGACCAGTTTGGGGGAGAGCTAGTAGGGCTAGACCTGCAAGTGCTAAACCTAACAAGTTCCATTGTTTCAATTTGCTCTTCATGGCACTTTCCTCCTTTGTTTACATACCATAAAGTGGGGACTATAAAACTCAGTAAATGTCTTGGACTACCGTGCGGTTTTCTTCAAGTGAAATGACTTTCTTTTCAAACTGCAAATCAGGCATACAAGCAGCCAAATCCTTTTCAATTTCTTCTAACGCTTCTAAACGCATCTCGACAGAAGTATTTTCATTACCTTGGATGATGAAGATAGCATTTTTCGTGTCCTCATCAAATTTGTAATGTTCACTATCTCGGACATCCAGCCAAGCTAGAACTCCTTTTTCATCCCGATAGACATAGTCCGTCTGTGCAACGTGCTTCTCCGTTGACAAGATTGGCAGGAAAACATCCTCTTTTTGGCTGACAGAAAACTCTATCTGCTCCCCAATCTTATCTAAGTCATGCCCACCAATCGCCAGCAAAGAATGGAGGGCCTCCACATTGTAGATATCAATGATACTATTGATGTGAGGGAGGGAACCTCGATGCTGGATATTACGAATAAGGGCGACAACCGTTGGCGGATTCTTCTTGGCGCTACGCCCTACTCGCTGGAGCAATTTGGTATAGCCTTGAACAACAGAAGATTCTTGAATTTCTTCCACATCACACTCTAACGCCCATCGCTCTATTTCCTTTTTCTTTTTTAGGAAGGAGGAGGATAAATAAGCTTGGGGATTGACATTTTTTGCTATACCAATCACGACATTCTTAATCCCCAAGTCATACAAACTTTTATCTAAACAAAACTTCATAGACAAACACCTCCTTTGAAAAATGTACACCATCCCACATTTATTTTACACCTTCTAGCTCCTGATTTCAAGGAAATCATCAACTCCCTCCCGACAAATAAAAAGAGAAGATCAAACTGATCTCCTCCGTGAGGCTTCTTATACTTCGTCACTCGTTTCAGCGTCATCGTCAGAAAACTCGTCGTCTTCTTCGTTGAGATCCACATCTTCACCCAAGTCATCAGGAGCGATTTCGTTGATTTCTGCATCGTAAGCTTCCACTTCATTTTTCTCATCATCTGGATTTTCATCATCATATGAAAGAGCTGGATCAGCTTCGTATGCATCTTCGTCTTCTGGATCATCCGCATTGTAGTCAATGGCATCTGAATCTCCATCCATGAAGGCATTGACACGCTGCTTCTTAGCTTTTGGTGCTACTTCATCGTCGTCACTTTCTTCAAGAGCGATGATTTCTTCGTCGATTTCGTCCACACCATACCATGAACGAAGACCCCATTTGTTGTCTCCAAGAGAGATGAAGCTACCGTCAAAGTTCAACTCTGTGTAGAACAAAGGCAAGGCTTCGCGGATATCGCTGTTTGATGTTCCAAGGTAGTTTTGAATTTCGTTTACAAGATCGCTAAAATGCATCTCATGATCGCGACCACGAAGTTCCAAGATAGCACGCGCCACCTCAATCATAGATAGTTCACTTTTTTCTTGCCCAGCAAATACTTCTAATTCCAAAGCGTTTCTCCTCATTTTTACTACTATCGCCAGAGCGAACAGACTCTGACCTCATTTTATCATGTACTCTTTATTGTACGATAATTTTACGGAATAGTCAAAGGTTAAGGGAGAGAAATCTATATCTTTTACTTTAGCTTTTATATGTAAAAAGACTAACTCTTGAAAAGAATACATTACATTATATTTAACTAATTCTTTCTAAGATTCATAATAATTCAATCTCTTACTATCAGTTTCTTATAAAATTTTGTTATTTATTCATCAATTCTTCAATCAGAGTTCGTGAGCTGCCGAACTCATTTTCAAACATTTGATCAATAATATCTAAACACCTATCAGCAATATCATCCCCTTTATGTTCATCATAAAGCTGTATCATTAACCTAGAAAGATATTCTTCTATTCGTCTATAATAATATGGTTCCAATTTCAATTCATTGTTTTTGCTCACAATATTAGACACTGTTTCAAATATGATGTTTTCATAATCTGAAATCGATACCTGTTTTTCAAGAAATTTTAAAAAATAATAATATAACTTATCTCTATATTCTGAAGTTAGTAGCTTAAGTATTAAATCTTTATCTTCTTTAATATCCAACAAATCATCCCGGAACAACTGTGGTAAAATTTTTTCTAAATTTGTAATATTCTTACTTAAATGATGCAGTATAATCTTCTTTGATTTCTCTTCATGGTTCTTTACCTTTAAATAATTAATTGCCATCTGACAAATACCTTCTGCTTGAAGTCCATTCCCATCATATACGGTTGATTCCATTTCTCCTGTATTAATATAAATTTCTGTAATTAAGGATGAAGCATTTTTTATAAGCAATTTATCTTTTGAATCGAAAGCTACTTGCAGTAGAGGTTGAATCAGTTTTTTCTCATCTTCATATAGACTATACAAAATATAATTACTATACCAATGAATTATCATCTTTTCATCCGTAAAAATCCCTCTAAATAACTCTCTAGCAAAATCTTTATCTAAATCCAAAATTATATACAGAAGAAAAATAGCATTTAAGCGTACGTAGTCAGTCTTATCATTAGCAAGTGAAATGATAGTATTTTTGAAGTACGAAATGTTTGTTGGTGAATTTTCTATTAGTTTTGTCAAAGCGTGTATTCCATGACCTCTTAAAGTCGAGTATGACTGTTGTAAATAATTTTCCAGAGTTTGATTCTCGTTAAATTTATCAAGAACATCTAAATCAGTTTTCTTAAGATAATAATTAAGCTTTCCAAAAACTTCATCGGACCATCCCATATTTGCGTGTTTCTCTATGACTCGGAAAAAATAATAGAGATTCTCCCAATTATTTTCATTTACAAAATTTAATAGTATGAATTCAAGGTCACTTAAAACAGGATCTGGAATTTTTTCTAAGTCTACAATTCCACCTAGTAGACCATCTATATAATGTTCATTGATTTTATGATTGGACGATAAGTTTAAAAATAAAGAAACGTATTCTTTAGGATTTTTAGAAACAGCAATTCTAAAATCCCTAGCTAATTCTCTAGGAGAAGACTCAATAAATATGTGTCTCTCACTATCCCATCTACATTTAGTCTCACCTTTTGGACTGATGAGAATATTTCTCCAAGATTTAGCAGAAATATTCTTTCCTTGTAGCGGAGAAACTACACTTCCACAATGTGAGTCATAAAAAGAATCAGAAAAACTATTAGATCGTTCTAATACCTTTAGTAATTCGATAGCTTCTTTACTCATTCTTTTTTTCGGTAAAACTGATAGCAATCTATACTGTAAATCTCCCCAAAATGGCCAATAAACCCTATAATCATTTTGAGATTTATTTGTTTCAATTCTCCTTGCTAGTCTTTGTTTAGCCTTAGGTGATACATAATGAATAATTTGTTCTTCAAGTTTATGGTACATTTCTAATGAACATCTTTTTGAGACCTTAGAAATCAATCGTTTGGCTAAAATCAATTTTTCTTCATAACCTTGAGATTTTTCAAAGAGGTTTTTGTAAAAATCAATCAGTAAGTATTTGATACAAGTATCAGAATAGCTCGCTGGTAAATAATACAATGCATCTAAAACAACTTCATTATAAAGATAATCACCATTTCCCATATAATCACTATAAGTTTCAAAAAAAATATCAGGATATTTCGAAATTAGACATTTATTTGCTTCATTTAACAAATGAAGGTAATATCTTTGTAATCTATCGCGTTCTTTCAGAGCTAGATTGTATTTAGTAGAATTATTCTCGGAATACTTTTTAAGATAAGGCAATAATATTTTGACGATTTGTATACAATTTTTATCTATGTAATTATGGGAATCTTCGTCGAATTCCTTTGATTCACTATAAAATCTATTACTATTATCAGAGTCTTGAAATTTGTCAAGAAATAAACATATAATCTTAATTGTATATGCGTTTATATTTTTATAGAAGTCGTCAAACAAATCTGGTTCTTTTAGATAAGATTTCCAATAATGCAATCTTACCTTAAAAAATTCTTCTGAATCATTATGATAATCATTAAAGAAACAGCCCCACCACTCATTTTTATTATCAGAATTTGCTATTGATAATTTGATAAATTTAATACTTTCAGTTGTGTAATTTGGAGAGATACTACTTAATAAATTAATTACTAATATTCTATTCTCATCAAACCACTTTTTAAAAATACCCTCTTCCACTAAAAAATTCACATATAATGGATGACTACTAATTACCGTTTGACACAAATGATTTCTATACTCTGTTTCTTGAATCAGCTCTGCTATATAATTTAAAATCTTTTTAGATGGTTCTTGAATACTTCCTAAGATTTCAAAGAAAACATATTTGAAATTAAACCTGACATTATCACTCTTTATTAATCTAGTTCCAAAATTTAAAAAATCTTTTTCTGATTCTTCTAATAATAATTGAAGAAAAATTTGAAATTGATAACGTCTTGTTGGATTCTGTTGTGTTTTATCTCCAATAATTTCATTTATATCGTCATAATTATCGTAGTAATCAAGAATCATTTGCTCTGCAACAAAACAATCTAAGAATGACTGATGAACAAAAGAAACTTTGTTGGAACGCTCTGTTAACATCCCTTGGCTAATTAAATATCGCAGAGCTTTCTCATTACCTATTATTCTTCTCTTACTAAACACAGTTTTACCTGTATCAGCAAATAAATTGACAAGCTTTTCTTTTAATTTATTCAGATCATCTTCACTTAAATCGGCTTCCTGACATTTTTCTGATAAATCCCTCCACCATTTATCAACTAGGTCATAAGTATTTTTTATTTGATAATATTCTTCTTTGTAATTAATTTGTTCCCAAATATAAAGATTACTCAGGGTTCTCAACAACTGTCTTAATCTGTTTGGATAATTATGGTATTTACTCCCTAAAATTTCCTCAACCTCATTTTCAAATAATTCATTAACTTCAACTTTATGCCAAGACTCTGTATCATCTTTCGATTTATTTTCAAATAACGCCTTAATTCCGCTATCATTTTCTAAATCATAAGTTCTGCAAACAAAAATAACTGAGATTTTGTTCTCTCTTTCCAAATTGAGGTTCCGTATCTCTCGAATCAACTCCAAACAAGTCGCAAGTGAACTTTTAGAATTCCTTGCTGTCCATCTTAACGCATCTAGTTGATCTAATATAAGAACAATATTATTCTCTTTAGAAAAAGCGTTCAAACAATAACTAATGCTAGCAGGAAATCCTAATTTCTCCCCCCATCCTTGTGCCGTACCCTCAGGAATATAACAATCTAGTTTTAAATCTAAGTGTAAAATATTACTTTTATTACACCAATCAATAATATTTTCTGTTAAACCGCTTTTACCATTCCCAGCTTTACCGTGAATGATAATTGATTTTCCTTCTTGAATATATTTCTTACATTCATCAAATTGTGTGCGAATTTTTAGACCCGAATCCAATGTTTTAAAGCTATTTTTATACTCATCATTTAAAATATGTATTCTAGGCATTATCCTATCATCACGTGCTAAATTTCTGAATTCAATTTTCTCATTTTTAATAAATTTCTCTAAATCCTGAAATGAAAGCCATCTTCCATAAATTTCACCTTGTAAAATTAAATTAATGAATTTTGACTTTATGCTAGTAGCATCACCAATAAAGTATTGACTAACCTTATCTTTAATAAATTCTTCATTATCTGGATACGGCTCTTGTCTAATAACCGTCCTACTTAAAAAATTTATAGTTTTTCGAATGTCTCTTTCCTTAGAAAATCCCAAATACTCAATATAATTGTTCAATAACTTTCTAACTTCCGAAGAAGTGTCAATCTGATACTTAATGAAAGACTGAGCCTCATCATTAGTTTTAGCTCTATAAATCAAATCTGAAAAACTTGTAAATGAAAGTGGACTAATCAATGAAACCTTTACTTGCGGGTCTCTTTCTAAATGTCTTTTCCAACTCTTAAGAATTCCCTTTTGATTTAAATCTGCAAGAGACCAACTTTCTTTACTGGCATTTCTTCCTTTACATTGCTGTGCTTCAGTACTCCCATTTTTATATCGTACTAAAACATCTACACACTCTCCTTCGGGACCAATTGGTTCAATTTTTATAGCATCTATTTTTTCAGAAATAATATCAATAAATTTTAAAACAATCCAGTTGAACTCATATTTATTACCTAATTTATCTGCTCTTCCACCTGATTCATAAGGCATATCTGTACCTCTTTTTGATAATTTATTTATACTGATTATACCAAAAAACACGGCTCATCACCGTGTTTCTATGTTTATTTCACCAACTTCTTCATCTCATCAATACGTGCTACGGTCGCGTCGTATTTGGCTTGGTAGTCGGCTTGTTTGTCGCGTTCTTTTTGGACGACTTCTGGTTTGGCATTGGCTACGAAGCGTTCGTTAGAGAGTTTCTTACCGACCATATCCAGTTCTTTTTGCCATTTAGCGAGTTCCTTGTCGAGACGAGCGAGTTCTTCTTCGACATTGAGGAGGTCTGCGAGAGGCAAGTAGATTTCTGCTCCTGTGATGACGCTTGACATTGCGAGTTCAGGTGCAGGGATGTTTGATGCGATTTCCAAGTGTTCTGGATTTGTGAAGCGTTTGATGTAGTTGACATTGCTGTTAAAGAAGGCTTCCAAGTCGCTATCACTGGTCTTAACAAGAATCGTGATTGGCTTGCTTGGTGCAACATTTACTTCAGCACGCGCGTTACGAACAGCACGGATCAAGTCTTTGAGACTTTCTACACCCGTGTGAGCTGCGAGGTCTTCAAAGGCTGGGTTAACAGTTGGGTATTCTGCTGTGACGATAGATCCTTCTGAGATTTGACCAAAGATTTCCTCTGTTACGAATGGCATGATTGGGTGAAGGAGACGAAGGATCTTGTCCAAAGTGTAAAGGAGAACAGAACGTGTGATGACTTTCTCTTCTTCGTTATCGCTATAAAGGACTTCCTTGGTCAACTCAACGTACCAGTCCGCAAACTCGTCCCAGATGAAGTTGTAGAGGATGTGACCAGCCACACCAAACTCAAACTTATCAAAGTTTTCAGTGACTTTGCCGATGGTTTCATTGAGGTTGTGGAGAATCCAGCGGTCAGTGACATTTCCAGCTTCCTTGTTAACAACTTTTTCCACATTGGCAGTTGCTTGCTCAAGGGTCAAACCTTCATTGTTCATGAGGATATAGCGAGAGATGTTCCAGATTTTGTTAATGAAGTTCCATGAAGCATCCATTTTCTCATAAGAGAAGCGCACGTCTTGCCCTGGTGCAGAACCGTTTGAAAGGAACCAACGAAGGGCATCGGCACCGTATTTCTCGATAACATCCATTGGGTCAATCCCATTCCCAAGAGATTTCGACATCTTGCGTCCTTGTTCATCACGGATGAGACCGTGGATAAGGACGTTTTGGAATGGCTGACGGCCTGTGAATTCCAATGATTGGAAGATCATACGAGACACCCAGAAGAAGATGATGTCGTAACCTGTTACCAAGGTTGAAGTTGGGAAGTAACGTTTGAAGTCTTCTGAGTCGACATCAGGCCAGCCCATGGTTGAGAATGGCCAAAGAGCCGAACTGAACCAGGTATCCAAGACGTCTTCGTCCTGAGTCCAACCGTCACCTTCTGGAGCTTCTTCGCCGACATATATTTCACCCTCGGCATTATACCAAGCAGGGATTTGGTGACCCCACCAGAGCTGACGAGAGATAACCCAGTCATGGACATTTTCCATCCATTGAAGGAAAGTATCGTTGAAACGAGGTGGGTAGAATTCTACCTTGTCGTCTGTATCTTGGTTGGCAATGGCATTTTTGGCCAATTGGTCCATCTTGACGAACCATTGCGTAGACAAGCGTGGCTCAACTACAACACCTGTACGCTCTGAGTGACCAACACTGTGGACACGTTTTTCGATTTTAACAAGGGCACCGATTTCTTCCAACTTAGCAACGACTGCCTTACGAGCTTCAAAACGGTCCATGCCCGCAAATTCGAAGGCCAAATCATTCATGGTTCCGTCGTCGTTCATGACGTTGACTTGTGGCAAGTTATGGCGTTGACCAACCAAGAAGTCGTTTGGATCATGGGCAGGCGTGATTTTCACGACACCCGTACCAAACTCAGGGTCTGCGTGTTCGTCCCCAACGATTGGAATCAATTTATTAGCGATAGGAAGGACGACATTTTTACCGATCAGGTCCTTGTAGCGTGGGTCTTCTGGATTGACCGCAACCGCAACGTCCCCAAACATAGTCTCAGGACGTGTTGTTGCTACTTCAAGGGCGCGTGAACCGTCTTCCAACATGTAGTTCATGTGGTAGAAGGCACCTTCCACATCCTTGTGAATCACCTCGATATCCGAAAGGGCTGTGCGAGCTGCTGGGTCCCAGTTGATGATAAACTCACCACGGTAGATCCAGCCTTTCTTATAAAGGTCCACAAAGACCTTGCGAACAGCTTTTGACAAACCTTCGTCAAGGGTGAAACGCTCGCGAGAGTAGTCTACAGAAAGCCCCATCTTGCCCCATTGTTCCTTGATAGTCGTCGCATACTCGTCTTTCCATTCCCAGACTTTATCTAGAAATTTTTCACGACCGAGGTCGTAACGACTAATACCTTCACCACGCAAGCGCTCCTCAACCTTAGCCTGAGTGGCAATCCCAGCATGGTCCATACCAGGAAGCCAAAGCGTATCAAAACCTTGCATGCGTTTTTGACGGATGATAATATCTTGCAGAGTCGTATCCCAAGCGTGACCAAGGTGGAGTTTCCCAGTTACGTTTGGTGGTGGAATGACGATTGAATAAGGCTTAGCCTTTTTATCGCCAGAAGGCTTGAAAACATCTGCATCAAGCCATTTTTGGTAACGACCAGCCTCAACCTCGGCTGGATTGTATTTAGGTGAAAGTTCTTTAGACATGTGTGTTCTCCTTGTTTAAGTAGTTCAATATCTTAAAAATTTGTTCTAATTCTTGTTTTTTCATATAAGAAGTCATATAGTCATAATCTGGCAATCCAGTTTTAGTAACTGGCAACATAATCTTTTGACGTTTCATGCGTTCGCCATTGAATTTATAACCATAGGCATACTTGATTTTTTGCGACAAAATCATTTGTTTCAAGAAAAGGTAGGTATATTTATTTCCGTCTATCTCGTCCTTCCATTTCAAACGTTTGACATCATCAGAAAAAATGGCTTCGTAGGGATGATAGAAATTTTCAACAACACTACCATTGTAATTCACACCGAGTACATTTGCATCAAGGCTTTTATTTTTATTAGATACAAAGGATGTAACACCATTATCGCTATCGCTAGCACCTACAAATGGTCTTAATCCTATTTCTTGATTGGCTTTTGTCAAACGAACGCCTGATTTAATATCACAAACATCCTCAATCCAGAAATCCTTCCAAGAAATTTCACAAACTTTTCCTTCAAGAATGGTCATCATTCTGATATATATATATATATATATATTCGAGTACTTCTTGGACTTTATCCAGTTCTAATTTTTTCACAAAGTCAGACATATATTGGAAATCGGGGTTACCATTTTTGTCAGCTGGAAGAATGACTTTTTCTCTTTTTATACGGGTGTCATTAATTTCTCTGTTAAAAGAATATTTTTCTTCTAAGCGTTTAACGACAGTAGATAAAAATAGATAAGCATATTTGTCTGCATTCTCAGACTTTAAAGCTGTTACGTGATCACTAGCCACAAACTCAAATTGCTGATAAAAAGTGGAACCGACACTTCCGCTATTGGCAAGAGTGAGGACATCTTCAAATTTCCGAACCCCTGTTTCATTTCCAATAAAGGCATCTACACCATTGTTTTCGGAAGTTGAGGAAATATAAGGTTTAGGACCATCTGTCTGATTAGCTTTTGTCAGACGTTTTCCTCTTTGAATTTCTTGAAAAACTTCAGTGAAACGAAACGTTTTCCATTTAACCTTATCTAGTCCTACCACATCTCCAGCTAGTTCAACCAATTTTCGCTCATAATAATCAATGATTTTCTGAGCTTGTTGTTTCTGTTCTTGCTTGATGTAATCTTCCATAAACTGCCAGTTAGGTTGACCTTGGGAATTGACAGGGAGCATGAGTTTTGATTTTCTCATCCTCTTTGGTCTCCATTTTTTACCATATTCAAAACTTTCTCCACTTTTTTGAAGGAGTGGTATCAAGAAATGGGCCAACTCTTTTGTTAACACGTAATTTTTAAGATAAAGCGGAGTTATATCATGGCTACAGGTAAACATTTGTAACTGATAATAAATATGTCCAACTGAGCCATTGTTTGTAACAGCTAAGCAATTTCCGGGAAAAAATCTTAGATGAACATCTTTTGAAGATAAGTTGCCAACTTTATCCCAATTTTCAATAGTTTCTTTTCTATAAAAGGCTGTCACTCCGTTATTATTTTGAGTAGCACCTAAAAATGGTATCGTCCCATCTTTATCCAGAGGAGGCTTTTTATTATAATAACCATCTTTTATATCAAAAATATCAATTAGATTAAACCCCTCCCACTCCACATCAGTCAATTTTAACTTACTCATCTTTTTCACCTGCCATTAGTTTTTTGATTTTCTTGTCAAAATCCGATACGATTTTCTGGGTGCGGTTGAATTTGTCATATTCTTGACTGGCTTTCTCATCTGCCTGTTTTTTAGAAATAGATCCTTTTCCTTCTAGAATGTCATATTCATTAAAAGAAAGGAAGCGGTCAATACTTTCCGCCAAAGATTGCATGGTAAAGGTATTACGGCGTTCAATTAAACCTTCAATATAGTCGAAGTAAGAGGTTACGGTACGCTCTAGTTGACGGATTTCGGTTTCTTGCAAATAATTCTTAGCAACGGTTACATCTGATTTCAGTACTCGGCCATCTGGTGCATTCTTCCAAGTCGTTAATCCCATTTGTTTCTTATCAGCGTCTGCCTTATGATAAATGATCTCAGCAGCGGTATTACCTGTAATAGCAAAATGGAACTTGTTCTGCACCATGGCATAGAAATTCTTAGTGATTTCAGAATTTCTATCGTAGTCAATAGCGCATTCCGCAAAAATATCAGTTATTTGCTGATAAATACGGCGTTCACTGGCACGGATGGAACGGATTCGCTCTAAGAGTTCACGGAAGTAATCTTGACCAAAGACCGTTTGTCCCTGTTTAAGACGCTCATCATCAAGTATGAACCCCTTAATAATAAATTCTTTTAAGGTATTCGTTGCCCAAATTCGAAATTGTGTCGCCTTTGTTGAATTGACGCGATAACCAACTGATATAATGGCATCAAGATTGTAATACTCCAATTCGCGCTGAACCGCCCTACTACCCTCTTTTTGAACTGTTCGAAATTTTCGAACAGTTGCCAGCTTATCTAACTCGCCATCACTATAAATATTTGATAAATGGTGACTAACTGTTGATTTAGAAACTCCGAATAACTCAGAAATCCCTTTTTGTGTCAACCAAAGATTTTCATCTTGTAAGAGAATATCTAAATTAACATCACCATTAGGTGTCGTATAAAGGACAAAATTAGAAATTTCATTCATACTTGTCACCTTTTTCCGCCACCATCGGAAGTTCCTCAATATCGGTATTTTCTTGATAATTCTCTTTTTCTTCTATTCCGAAAAGATAACCTCGGCCATGAGTAATCATATTGACTTCAAAAGTGAGGTAATCTGCAATGGTCTTTTGAAAATCTTCCTCAGAAGGAATTTCATCATTAAAGTAATAGAAAGAGTGGAGCCACTCATCATCAGCTTCGATTGTTGTTTGAACACAGAACTTAGTTTCTGCTTCTGTGCGATCAAACCAGACATCAAGCAAGTGTTGTTTTTTATCTTTAGCTGTAGCTGTTTCAACCAGACCGATGTGTTTAGAGACTTCAAAACCATCATTTTCAAAGTTGATAAATTTGCATTCTTTTTCCGGACGATGTGGTATACCAGCTGTAAATACTGCAATACAAGGGTTTGTTCCTACGCCATAAAAGGTATTCTTATTAAGTGTAATAACACCCTCTAAAGTATGGTGCTTTAAAATATTTTGTTTAGTTTCTTTTTCAAACTTGGTCTTTCCTGTAAAGGTGGACTGAGGAACAATAACAACCGCCTTAGCACCTTCGACTAAAGAATTTAACAGATGTTCTGTAAAGTTGATTTCATACAGTTCGGTATTGGCTGACGATCCCATTGAATACGGCGGATTCATCATACCAACGTTGCATTGTTTTAGCTGAAGCTTACTAGGATTTTGGCGTAGAAAGTCTTGGTTTTCAAGGTTACTTTTTCCATCACCGCGTAATATCATATTCGTCGTAGCAATTGTAAACATATAAGATTGTTCTTCAATCCCAAAAAGCTGATATTTCCGAATTTGACCACGTTGATAATCACTTTCTGCTTTTGTTAACATATCATGCATAGCGGCAATTAGAAAACCTGCTGTACCGCAAGTCGGGTCAAAAACCTTATCCGTCGGCTTTAAATCAACTAAATCACAAAAAAGTTGTGTGATATGCTTTGGTGTCAAAACAATGCCTAAGTTCTGACCGTCTCCTCCAGAGTAAGACATGAATTCTCCGTAAAAACGACCAAGATAATCTTCAGCAGAATTGTAATATCTTAAACTTTGGTAGATACTTTTATAAAGAAATTCTGTAAAGTATTTGATAGGTGTTTTACCTAGATTAGCATTTTTTTCATTAATTTTCACATCGTCTCTGATGATAGCAAACTGGCTAAGTAATTTATCTTTTTTTACTTCAGGAGACACATTAGCACGCTGAAGATTAGACTTGATGGCAGTATATATCTTTGAGCCGTCTGTTTTTACAGTATCTCCAGTTAAACTTTCCAGAGAGAAGTTTCCATGCTCCGTTTCTCTCAATGCTAACAGAATTCCTGAAACAATCAGAGGTTTGTTCTTTTCCTCAATATTGCCGTAATTTCTCAAATCATTGTGTAAAGTTGCGGCATCTTTTAAAATTTCAGCAGTTTCTTTTTCAAAATTGGTTTCTTCTTGAAGAATCTCTTTTACGTAATACTCATCAATATTATCTATTGAAAATGAAATAAGGGTCTCAATATCCGCAAGTTCAAAATATTCACCACGTTCATTTACAAAAACAGGAGTAATGCGGTGTTTTTTTTCATTGCCACTAATTCCTACAGCAATGATTTTTTTGTAACTAACCTTATCTGATAAATGCTTAGCATAAAAGACCGCTCCGTTTACTGCATAGTCTGTATTTGATTTAACATCATCAGCAATTAAGTCATCATCTGTATAATTGATATGTTTTGATAATCCAGGTTTATCTTCAATAATGATTAAGAAGTCTTTAACAATTCCAACGTATTCTGGGAAACCTGTATTTCCAGTCCCTTTTTTCGAGGCAGTTTTTAGAGCGTCATTAATCTCTTTAACATTACTTCCCTGCGCATCAAAATTTTCACGGATTCCTGCTTCTTTCAAGAGTTCATGAACCCATAAATCAGTATTTACTTCTTTTTTTGCCATTATTCATCTCTTTTCATTACTAAATTTCCCACTCACTCCTAAGCAAGCCATATCTCAAATCATCACAGCGATTATCTTGGGCATCTTTACGGTCTCGAATGCGAGCTTCAAGGGTGAAACCAAGTTTTTCTGCGACTCGTTGACTTTGGACATTGTAGCCAAAGCAGACCAGTTCTATCTTGTGAAGATCTAGTTCTCTAAAAGCTAGGTCAATCAAGGCACGCGCTGCTTCTGGGACATAGCCTCGACCCCAGTAGTCTGGGTGCAAGATATAGCCGAGTTCCAGCACATCGTCTTCGTGGCGGTGATTGAAATCGACAGAGCCGATGATGGTTTCGGTCCCTTTGACCACAATGCCGTAACCAGCTGGGAGATTGTCCTTTTGATTGCGCTCAGGAAGGATATGCTCTAGATAATAAATCTCATCTTCCAAGGTCTTGACGGGCGGAAAGCCTGCTGGGTAGGAAACTTCTGGCCTACTGGCATAGTCAAAGATATCCACAACATCAGCCACGGTACGGACTCGTAAGACTAGACGCTCCGTTTCTAATCGTTCTGGTAATTGTGCTTGCTCCATCTTCCTACCTCGCTTTCTACAAAAAAATCGCCCCTGCCATCTACATGACAGGGACGAATGTGTTATCCGCGGTACCACCCAATTTCGGGCAGAGCCCGCATCTTTAGTCTTTAAAATAAAAAGACATTTTTATTTCAATTTTTTATCCATCAGCAACCAGTTTTGACACATTTGTGGACTTCTCAGCGCCGCCACTTTCTGTAAAATGTGAGATTCAAAACACCTCTAATGGCTCTATTGTAGCAAGTTTTTGATAGAAATGCAAGGCTCAAGAAAAATTACTTGAAACTGATTCCGTGTTCTTTTAATTTCTTGATTGTAGCTGGACCGATTCCTTTCAAGGTAAGGAGTTCTTTTTCTGTCCAGTTTTTGAAGTCAGAAGCTGACTTGATGCCTTCATCATAGAAAGTCTTAGCGCGATCTACTGAGAGGCCACCCAAAGTAGCTGCGAAATCTTCTACTGAATTCGCCACTTTTTGAGCCTGTTCCTTGGTCGCTTCTACTGCTTGTTCCACTTTTTTAGAGACAACTTTTCCTGCTTGGCTGGCAGATTTTTCTGCATGTTTCACGACTTTCTTGGTCTCTTCTACAACCTTGGTCACTGTAGTTGAAAATGCACCTGAACGACGAAGGCTATTTCGCAATTGTTTTTTACGTTGGAGTTTCTTTGACATGATAAAATCCTTTCAATAAAAAATCCCTGCTCTGACAAGGATTTAATAAAGATATTCTATCAAGATTTTGGTAAAAAATCAAGAAAGTATCTGTATTTTAATAGTTTCGCTCACCAAACAAGCCTTCTGGTAAATCATGGAATCCCTTGCCTGCCTTGAAATTTTCAAACTTACCAAGCAAGAACTGGTAGGCATCCAAGCGACTTTCGTAGCGAATCATGGCATCTTTGGCACGTTCGTCTTGGTCTTCTTCGTAGACTTTTTGACTTTCCTTGTGCGCCATATCGTTAATCATGATCTGGGTATTGACCCAGGTTTCAAATTCCTTCATAAATTCCTGTTCGTAACTCATTGATTCTCCTTATTCTAAGCCACGGAAATAGTCCGTATCAATCTCTCGGTAGGGCTGGATATCCTGAACATACTCTAGCACGCCTTGAAATTCTCCGTTCTCATCGTGTACTGCAGCGTAGGTGATGTGGACAAACTTGCCTCGCGACTCAGACTTGAACCACATTTCATACTTGTCCTTTTTACCTTCACGAAGACCTTTCATAACAGCCTTCACCTTTTCTAGGTACTTAGGCGGATGGCAGAGTTCAACATTGCGCCCAACTTGGGACGGCGTCCGTTTGAAAATCATCTCATCAGCTGGCGCATTGTCATTATAATACTGGAAAATATCGTCTTTATTGACAAAAGTGATCTCCATAGGGAGGTGATTGAGGATGAGATTGGCCTGCTCGACGGAGAGATAACCATTGCCAAAAGCCTGTTGACTATGACGGTCCAGCACCGCTTCCTTTTCCTTAGGGGTAAAGGTAATAGTAAACTGGCCTTCAGGCGTATTGATGACTTGCTGAACTTGACCTTCAGCCGTGTCTAGCTGCACGGGCTCCTCTGCGCTCTTTTCCTCAACGAAACTCTGGCGCTCTGGCACCCATTTTTCAGACGGACGGATGATGGCGTAGCCATAGGCGTCACTCTCCTCCGCAATCTGAAGCCAGTCATCCTGGGTGAAAGACTCAAGGAGAATCATGAGGAGGATGGACTCTTCCTTGAAAATCATACTTTCAAACTCTGTCGCAAAAGCTTCAAAGGCTTCCTTTACAGTGGAAATCGCCACTTCTGGTAGTGCCTTAGCTGTCGCTAGAGCTGTCTGAAAGAGTTCTCTGATCTGATCATCCACTCCCCACATAACTTTTGGGGGTGAATCGTGACCATAGCGCTCCATGATGGGGAAAAAGAGCTCTTCCTTGCGCTGGTAGTGGATATCAAATTGCCCCAAAAGGCCCATTTGACGGACCAAGCCCTTGCGCATCTCTGCCAGCATTTCCTCGTCTTCCATAGACTCATAGGTATCCAACAATCTCCGAATGCGAATCAAGGCAGCACGGAGAGCCAGATTTTCATCCTTGAAGACGCGAACGGGGTGACCAGGATGCTCGGTATCTTCCACTTCGACGCCCTTAACAGCATTTTTAAAAAGATTGGCATGAACATCACAGAGTTCCATGACATCTTCAAAGGTGACACCTGAGTCTGAGTTCATCAGCTCGTGCTCCATGAGAGAAATCTCAATTGCCGAGACACCTGTAAAGGTCGCATCAAAACGCTCCTGAACTGACTCAGGAGAGGCACCATTGTGCAATTCTAACAAAATATCCCGTAGGATATGAATCCGTTCATCTGCCATTAGTCTAATCCAATCACTTCGTAACCATTCGATTCCAGTGTGCGGACAATCTTGTCCATAGGAGTTCCTTCAAGCTTAGAACCCTGCTTGAGCGATACTTTGCGACCGACTGTATTGCGCATCAAGGGATTGGCTAGTGGTTTAAAACCCAGCTCCACTAGAATTTCTAAGACTTCTGGATGCTTGTCCACCACTTCTGCAACGGGAATTGACACATCGATGATATTGTCCATGACGACCTCCATGTATGTTCTAAAATGATTTTACTGCTTATATTATACCATATGGGAAGAGATTAAAAAACTAGCAGCGGAGTTCCTGCTAGTTTCTTTCATTTCAAGTTATTCCTTATCATCTGGTTTTGCTAACCAGTGAGCCGTATCCATTAACTTATCTACAAGAAATAACTTCCCTATACCAACAACAAGATTGTCATCTTTTTTCATTGTTTTCATCACTTTTAAACCCTGCATCGTAAAAAAGTAATTCCCGTAAGTTTTAGCTAACATTTTTATGAGACCCATGTTACTCACCTTCGATGATTTCAGCTTCTTTTCGGATAGTTTCTATGTCTTCTTGATATTGCTCCTCATTATAGTTAACTAATTTAGATAACTCCTGTTGCAAGCTTTCCCCCATCGGTTTCATGGTCGCAAAGGTTAAGCCACCTGAAATAATACCACCTAGGATAGGAATGAATTTCCCCATTCCTTTGGCTAGGCCTCCTTTTGTCAGATTAACACCAAAAATTTTCAAAACTTTTTTCAAAATTGGATACCAGAGCGTCTTTGTCAAGGCTTTCTGAGGAACAGTTTTCATCACTTGCTTAGCAACAGCAACACCTCCTGCTCGAAGCAAGGCAGCTGTACCATTTACCCCAAGCATGACACCAAGATATAGCAAGAGGGTATTTTGAGCATCCTCACTTAATTCATCACGAGAAGCCCAAAGGTCATCGTAACCGTAAATATATCCCAATTCTTGAGCTAATTTTAATGAAAAAGCATAAAATTGAGCTACATCTGCTGGTATGGTAATTGCCATGGCAAGACCTCCAGGTAGGCCTGCTAAAACCGAGGTCCCACTGGCCAGCAAGACATTATCCATAATACAAGCATTAGCAACTCTATCTAAGATTTCCTGAGATAGCAAGCTAGAAGGACCCTGCTCCAATAATGTTGAGATATCCTTCGGATCTAATTCTTTAGAAAACTTGTCCACTAAAAATTTTGAACGATCAACTTTCACAACAGGTAGTTTCACCACTTGTTCCAATACTTGCATAGCTAGATCTTGTTCAGCCATTTCAATCTCCTTATTTCTTTTTTTCACATCTTATCATATCATACTATAAGAAAAATATAAAGCCTTTTCAAAAAATCATTTGTTTAACTTTCTTTTTTACAGATTATTGCCTCGTCATATCTGGCACTCCAGTAACAAAAAAGAGGGTTATCCCCTCTTTCTTAGTTTTTATCCAGATTGCGTAGCATCTCGTCAATCTTGTTTCCATATTCGATGGACTCGTCTTTGACGAAGGTTAAATCTGGGATTTTGTACAATTTCAAATTGCGACCAAGTTCACGTTTGATGGTACCAGTTGCTTTTTCAAGCCCGATTTGAGCTTTTTGATTATCTGAAGCAAGGTTACTCAAAATGGTGTAGTAAACCTTGGCAACAGACAAATCCCCCAGCATCTGAACATCTGTAATGGTCACACCTTGGACACGCGGATCACGGACTTTCTTTTGCAAAATCTCATTGACTTCGCGCTTGATTTCCATGCCCACACGATCCGTACGGAAATGATTTGCCATGATATTCCTTTCTCTACTTTGAACCAAAAGCTAGGCCAGCAGACCTAGCTATTTTTATTAGATAGAGGAACTAGAGCCATTTGAATCTAGGAAACAAGCCTTTGATAGAACTAAAGTTCATCAAGGCGCTGTTGACAACGAGTCAAATGAGCTATCGTTTCTCTATTATCGTTTGATTTCTTCCATGACATAGGCCTCAATCACATCATCAGTCTTGATATCATTGTAGCCATCAATCATCAATCCACCTTCACGACCGTTTGTAACTTCTTTGACGTCGTCTTTGTAGTGTTTCAAGCTTGCGAGTTCTCCGTCATAGATAACGACACCGTCACGGATAACACGGACTTTCGAGTCACGGGTAACTTTACCGTTGATAACCATGAATCCACCGATGGTTCCGACTTTAGATACCTTGAAGGTTTCACGGATAACTGCTTCACCGATAACTTTTTCTTCGAATTCTGGATCAAGCATCCCTTTCATGGCTTCTTCCATCTCTTCGATAACCTTGTAGATAATGCTGTGGAGACGGATTTCTACATCGTCAGCTTCGGCTTGTTGACGCGCTTGTGGTGTAGGGCGTACGTTGAAACCAACGATAAAGGCATTTGAAGCTTCCGCAAGGGTCACATCAGATTCATTGATAGCACCGACTGCCGAGTGGACAATGGTGACTTTGACACCTTCTACATCGATCTTTTGAAGTGAGGCAGAAAGGGCTTCAACAGAACCTTGTACGTCGGCCTTGATGATAACATTAACTGACTTAAGCTCACCAGCTTTAAGCGTATCAAAGAGGTTTTCAAGGCTGACACGTTGGGTAGCTTGACGTTGCTTCATAAGAGCACGTTTCGCACGTTCTTCACCGGCTGCACGCGCAGATTTTTCATCTTCGTAAACGGCAAAGTGGTCACCAGCCATTGGCGCTTCGTTCAAACCTGTGATAGAAACTGGTGTTGATGGTCCAGCCACCTTGACACGACGACCAAGGTCATTGGTCATAGCACGGACACGACCGAAGGTATTTCCGACAACGATTGGGTCTTGGACATTCAAGGTACCTTGTTGGACAAGAAGGGTTGCAACCGCACCTTTTCCTTTATCCAAGCGAGCTTCGATAACCGTACCGATAGCACGAACTGTTGGGTCTGCTTTGAGTTCTTGGATTTCAGCTACAAGAAGGACTGTTTCCAACAATTCTTCGATATTTTGGTTGAATTTAGCTGAGATTTCAACAAATTCAGAATCTCCACCCCAAGCTGTTGACATGACACCATGCTCTGCCAATTCACCGATAACACGTTCTGGGTTGGCACCTGGTTTATCAATCTTGTTGATAGCTACGATGATTGGAACGTTGGCCGCTTTTGAGTGGTTGATGGCTTCGATAGTCTGAGGCATAACACCATCGTCGGCCGCTACAACCAAAATGGTAATATCGGTAACAGAAGCACCACGCGCACGCATAGAGGTGAAGGCCGCGTGTCCTGGTGTATCAAGGAAGGTGATCTTCTTGCCATTTTCAACGATTTGGTAGGCACCGATATGCTGCGTGATACCACCTGCTTCACCTGTCGCTACACGAGAGTTACGAAGGGTATCCAAGAGGGTTGTCTTACCATGGTCAACGTGTCCCATGATGGTTACAACTGGTGGACGCTCAACCAATTCATCTTCGTTAAGATAGCCATCTTCGACGAAGAAACGTTCGATGTCGGCATTATCCACTTCAACCTTTTGTTTGGCTTCGATGCCGTAATCCACCATGAGGAGTTCAATGGTTTCTCCATCCAAGGATTGGTTTTGTGTGGCCATCACACCCATCATAAAGAGTTTCTTAACGATTTCAGCTGGTTCACGTTTGATACGTTTTGCGATTTCCGCAACAGTCATACCATCTGTATACTCAAATTCTGTTGGCAATTCATGGAACTTACGCTCTGTAACAGGTTTTGGAGTCTGGTTACGGTTGTTTTGCTTGTTCCCTTTTTTATTTTTCTTGTTGTTATTCCAGTTACTATTTCTTTGATTTCTCACTTGATTCTGACTACTTCGATTCTTTTGTTGTTTTCTAGGACCATCTTCTTCGTGATCATAATCGTCACGTTCTTTGTCTGGTCGAGCTTGTTTTTTACGACGTGTATCCACTGGCGCTTCTTTCGCTACAGGAGCTACTGTTATAGCTGGCTGCGCTTGTTCAGCTAGCTTAGCAGCTTCCTCAAAGATTTCCTCCGGCTCCTTGCGTTTATTAGCTTGAGCCAAGGCTTCTTTAGCAGCTTGCGATTGTTTGAAGCGCTCCTCGCTTGAGCGTGCGTACTCTGCATTTTGCTCTGCTTTTAGGGCTGCTGCACGGGCTTTAAAGTCAACACGTGGGCCAGCTTGTTTTGGCTGGAAGTCTTGTTGCTGACGGCGATCATTGCCACGATTCCCTTGACCTTGTGGTTTTTTCCCTTGGTCGTTGAAACGGCGATTGTCGCGGTTTCCTTGACCAGGTTTGCCACCATTACGGCTGTCATTTTTCTGACGGTTGCCGTTTTGTTGTTGGTCACGGTTGTTGCCCTTGTTTTGTTTGCGTCGCTCTGCCTGCTCTTTGGCACGCGCCTCACGCTCCGCCTTGAAGTTTCGACTCTGTGGTCTTGCGGCCACTACTTTTTCTTCCTTAGGAGCTGCAGGTGTAGCTGATTTGCTTTCTTCCTTAGCGACTACTGGTTTAGCTGATACAGGCTTTTCTGCTTTCTTTTCTACACTTGCTTTTGGTGCTGCAGGTTTTACTTCTGCCTTAGGAGCAGGTGCAGGTTTAAAGCTCGCTGCGATTTGTTCAGCAGCAGCAGCTTCCACGCTCGATGAGTGGCTTTTCACATCCAAGCCCAACTCTTTTGCACGCGCTACAACTTCTTTACTTTCTTTCCCAAGTTCTTTTGCGATTTCGTACAATCTTTTCTTAGACAAATCATGTCCTCCTCTTCTATTCCATAAGAGACCTCATTTTCTTTGTAAATCCAGCATCTGTCACAGCCAAAACCTTTCTCGATTTTCCGACTGCTATGCTTAATTCCAGTGTTGAAAACACGGTTATAACTTCTACTTGATAATAGTCACTTTTATCTTGAATCTTCTTGGTCAGATTGGGACCAGCATCGTGGGCTAGAAAGACTAGCTTGGCTTTCTGGTCTTGGATGGACTTGACCACCAATTCCTCACCCGATATGATCCGGCCTGCTCGTTGAGCAAGTCCCAAGAGATTGCTTATCTTTTGCTTATTCAAGTCCTAACTCTCTTCTTTTCACTTTGTGATCCACATAGGCGATCAACTCGTCATAAAAGCTTTCTTCCACTTCCATGTTAAAGCTGCGGTTAAAGACTTTCTTCTTTTTTGCCTCTAGGGCTTCTGCATTGTCTAGCTTGATATAAGCGCCACGGCCATTAGCCTTGCCTGTCGGATCGATAAAGACCTCTCCTTCTTTGTTCTTGACAATGCGGAGCAAATCACGCTTATCAATCACTTCGTTGGATACAACAGACTTGCGCAAAGGGATTTTTCTTGTTTTCATCTTTCCCTCCTCTAGCAGCTTTTATTCTTCTGTCAATTCGTCCGCAGCTGCGTAATCCACTTGACCTGCTTCTTCCATAGTTTCAAACTCGCTGGCAGACTTGATATCGATACGGTAACCCGTCAAGTGAGCTGCCAAGCGAACGTTTTGTCCACGACGACCGATGGCAAGAGATAGCTTGTTATCAGGTACAACGACCAAGGCACGTTTGCTGTCGTTTTCATCAAAGATAACTTGGTCAACCTCAGCAGGAGCGATAGCATTGTAGATAAATTCAGCTGGATCTGCTACCCACTCGATAACGTCGATGTTTTCTTCGACAGGAATCATGCGGTCGCTCTTGGCATCGTAACGAGCTGGGTGGAATTTGCTAGTGATTTTCTTGATATTAGCACCACCACGTCCAACGATTGTACCGATAGCGTCCACGTTAGGATTGTGGCTACGAACGGCAACTTTCGTACGGTCACCAGCTTCACGAGCCACGCTCATGATTTCGACAGTTCCATCATACACTTCTGGAATTTCTTGCTCCATCAAACGTTTGATCATTTCTGGATGGCTTCGGCTAACAAAGACGTTGACACCACGAGGGTTGTCTTCAACCTTGTAGACATATACTTCGATACGGTCGTGGGAAGCAAACACTTCTCCAGGGATTTGGTCTTGTTTTGACAATTGGGCTTCGATGCTGCCAAGGTTGACGTAAATAAAGCGGTTGTCAAATCGTTCTACTGTACCAGACATGATTTCTTGTTCATGTTCTTTATAAGTATTATAAGTGATGGCACGTGTTTGCTTGCGCATTTTTTCCATGATGGTTTGTTTAGCAGATTGGGCTGCTACACGACCAAACTCAGCTGGTGCTTCTTCAAACTTGATTTTGTCACCAAGCTCATAGGCTGAATTAATGGCAAGGGCATCTTTCAAGCTGATTTCCAAACGGCTATCAAATACTTCATCAACAACTTCACGAACAGTATAGACAGTAAAGTCACCTGTTTTTTCATTGAAGTCGATGGCTACGCTATCAGATTGACCATAGCGTCTGCGATAAGCGGAACGAAGCGACTCTACTACTGCGTCGATGATGTCTTCTTTTTTGATTCCCTTGTCTTCTTCCAAAATGCGGAAGGCCTCTAGCATTTCTTTACTCATGTTCTTTTTACTTTTGAATCCTCAAAAGCTATCCTTTCTTTTCTATAGTTTAACTGCTAAACGTGCTTTTGATACTAAACTGTATGGAATTTGGACAGTTTTCTTACGTGTCTTGTCCATATATTCCATGGTCAACTCGTCCTCTTCGAAGGCCAACAAGGTTCCCTCAAAGACTTTTTGTTTATCGATGGCTTGGTAGAGCCCGACATGGATGTATTTCCCAACCGCTCCAGCGACAGCATCCTTGGTTTTCAAAGGGCGTTCCAAGCCTGGACTGGTGATTTCTAGGAAATATTGTTCTGGGAAGGGATCGGGCTTGATGGTATCAAGAACAGGACTGATGATTTCTGTCAGGTCTGCCGTGTCGTTCAAGGTAATTCCTTCAGGTTTGTCTACAAAAATACTGAGAATCATGTCACTGCCAATCTTTCCATACTCGATATCCACGAGCTCGAAAGGCGCTTGGATGACAGGTTCTACAACTTCTCTGACTAATTCTACGATTGTTGCGATTGCGTCCACCTCCTCATAAGCAAGAGGCGAAGATATTTCCCCGCCTCTCTTTCTCATATTCTTACTAACAGTATAGCACATTTGTCAATTTATGTAAAGCATTAGCACTCAAACAGCTGGTTTTCAAGCTATTTCTTAAAATTCTGCTTCAACTCGGTAAATCACTTGACCTTTGCTGGAGAATTTTTGCTCATACTCTGTCATGACATTGCCTTCAAAATCACTGGCATGCAAGTCCAGCCAAACACCATTGAGTTTCATCCCATACTGAGAAAAGCTTACCAAGCTGTACTCAAACAAGCCACGATTGTCTGTCTTGAAATGAATTTCCCCATTCTCAGGCAAAATACGCTTGAAGGTATCCAAGAAACTCTTGTAAGTCAAACGACGCTTTTCATGGCGTTTTTTAGGCCAGGGATCTGAAAAGTTTAGGTAGAGACGATCAATCTCACCGTCTTCAAAGTAGTCCGTCAAATCTGAACCATCTACCCACAGCAACTTGATGTTGGGCACTCCAACTTCTAATACCTTATCCAAGGCATAACTCAATACCGACTTTTGGATATCAATCCCGATGTAGTTGATGTCAGGGTTTTGTTTGGCCATCCCTGATACGAAGGCCCCTTTCCCACTTCCAACCTCTACATGAATAGGATGATCATTTCCAAACAAGTCTCGCCATTTCCCTTTAGCTTCCAAGGGATTGAGGACCACATACTGAGGATTGGCCTCTAGTAATTCTGTCGCCCCTTTACGATTTCTAACTCTCATCTCTTCTTTCCATACTTATCACGGAAGACGCGCAAGGCGTAAATCTCCCGGTTTACATTGTCTAAATCTTGATTTTCACAGTATTTGGCAATCTGGTTCAAGTAAGAATACTGACCATACCAATACAATTTATCTAACACTGTCTGATTGTACTTATAGCCGTAGTCTCTCAACCATTGGCGCCACTGATGATCTGGAATGTAGTGGCATAGCAAATGCGCCACATCAAACATACGATCCGTCAGACGAACCGAATCCCAATCCACTAGATAAACAAGCCCACTCTCTGTCTCAATCCAATTACTATGACGAAGATCACCATGCACAATCGTTGCATGGTCTTCCCTAAAACCTGGAACCGTCTTACCTAGCTCAGCAATCACACTGTTCAAATAGTGGTTCTGCTTCAAGATTTCTGGAACTCCTTGCTGCCAAGAACGTAGCAAATCAACTGGCGTTTCCATGGTATATCCCAAACGGCTCAACTGCTTCATCAAGGGACGCGAGCGGTGAAGGCGGTTCAAGATATTGATAATCTGCTTGCGATTCATATCGTAAGGGGTCAAGATTTTGCCCGTCAGCCATTCCTGAGCACACATATCACGGCCATCTGACAAACGACGAGTCCATAGTAATTGAGGAGCGATTTGTTCTCTGGCTAGGCCAGGTAGGATTGGAGAGGTGTTCATTTTTACAAAGACGCGCTTCCCATCAGGGTAGCTTCCCATATAAGCCTTGCCACTCTTCCCAGGGATAGGGGTCAGCGTTAGCTCAATATCACCCAAGTCCATTTCTTTCCTCCGTATAAAGTTTCCTTACTATTCTACTAGTTTTTGGTCTATTCGTCAACCAATCTTTTCACTTGGTAAGGTAAATAAAACAATTGTAGGACAAGACTTGCTCCTACAAGAGCCAACAAGGCTATTTTTTCTTGCAAAACTACTGCTCCGACTAGCAATTCCAACAAAAGAACGACACTTCCAACACCGAGCACTATCTGTTTCAAACCCTTCTCTTTTTCACCCTTTTCTAAAGGAAAGAGCTGGGTCAAGTATTGGTAGTCAAAGGCATGATAGAGGGCCAGTAACTGAAAGAGCAGGAGATAGTTAAATAAAACTACTACTGCTGTCGCGATCCAAGCTTGCTCGATAAAGAGCAAAGCTAACAAGGATAGGAAGAGGAGACGGAGACTGAGGGCAAAGAGGTCTCCATTTCGCAAGTAAGAACGGAGATAGAGGTTTTGCCAAATCTTGCTCGGCACTTTCTGAACTGCTTTAAGGATGAAATCCAGATAAGCGCGACGTTTGACACTATTTGAAACGCCCTTAACCTGAGTAAAGAGAGCAAAGAAACGAAGCAAGACTTGCTTGCGCTTGCTTTCTTGGGAAACGACATAGTCCCAGTCAAGCCCAGTCTCTGTAAAAAATTTGCTGGCTTTTTGGCGAAAGAGGAGGTATTTCCCAGCACCCAATAAAAGCACATAGACGAGAAATACTGGCAAGCCATAGCCCATGGCTAAAAACAAAGGTGCAAACAGGAGTAAAAAGAGGGTTTGAACAAAGAGCCAAAAGACCAGTGAGCGTACTGTCTGCCCTTTGAGGTGAGACTTAACCTCTTCTTCACTGACTAAGAGAAAGAGCTTGTCAGGTCCTTCCATGTAGGTCGCGATTCCTCCCCAAGCCAAAAGCAAGGCAGATACAATCCCAAAAAACAAAAGGATGGGCCAATGATTTTCAGGAAAATCTTGCAAGAGTTGACTGTACTGGTAGGCTAAAAAACCGATGAGAACCAGCAGGAATAAGACAAAGTGGTCATTGAGAACATAACGCAGATAACCGACACACTCCTTACGAAAAGCCTGCTTTCGCTTTAAAAACAAGTCTTTCATAGGTCCTCCTCTTTGGTTAGAGCCAAGTAAATGTCGTTCAAGCTAGCCTCGGGCATGTCAAAGGCTTCGCGGAGTTGCTGGAGGTTCCCCTGAGCCCGCACCTCTCCCTTGTGGAGAATAACAAAGGCGTCACACATCTTTTCCGCCGAGTCTAGCACGTGGGTACTCATGAGGATGGACTTGCCTTTTTGCTTTTCTACTTCCAAAAGCTGAATCAAGTCAGAAATAGCCAGCGGATCGAGCCCAAGGAAAGGCTCATCCACGATAAAGAGGATCGGATCCACCACAAATGCACAGATAATCATGACCTTCTGCTTCATTCCTTTGGAAAAATGCACTGGAAACCAGTCCAATTTTTGGTCCAGACGAAACATTTTTAACAAAGGTTCCACACGATCAAAAGCCACTTTTTGCTCAATACCATAAGCCATGGCAACCGTCTCGATATGCTCTCTGAGGGTCAATTCCTCATACAAGCTAGGCGTTTCTGGGATGTAGCCAATCTGCTTGCGATAGTTGGCCGCATCTTTTCGCAGGGTTAAACCATTAATCTTAATTTCCCCACTGTAAGGCGTCAAAAGACCGATAATCTCATTAATAGTCGTTGATTTCCCAGCACCGTTGAGACCAATCAAACCGACCAACTGCCCACTTTCAACTGTAAAGGACACATCTTTCAAGACAGGGACGTGAACATAGCCACCTGTCAGGTTTTTAATTTCTAACATATTTTCTCCGAATCTGGTATAATGTAGCTATATTATATCAAAATTCAATACAGTAGAGGTGGATTTTATGTCAGATTGCATTTTTTGTAAGATCATCGCAGGGGAGATTCCTGCTTCCAAAGTATACGAAGATGAGCAGGTTCTTGCCTTTCTTGATATCTCTCAAGTAACACCTGGACACACCTTGGTCGTACCAAAAGAACACTATCGCAATCTTTTGGAGATGGATGCTACGAGTGCCAGCCAACTCTTTGCCCAAGTACCACTGGTAGCTCAAAAAGTTATGAAAGCTACCAAGGCTACTGGTATGAATATCATCGCCAACTGTGAGGAAGTTGCTGGTCAAACAGTCTTTCATACTCACGTGCACCTCGTACCTCGCTACGGTGCAGAAGATGACCTCAAGATTGACTTTATCGCCCATGAACCTGACTTTGACAAACTTGCCCAAGTCGCTGAAACCATTAAAAACGCTTAAGGAGATGCTATGAAACTATCAAATCTACTGCTATTTGCGGGAGCTGCTGCTGGAAGTTATTTTGTCGTAAAAAATCGCCAAGTCATTCAGGATGAAGTGCTAGATACAACTGACCGCGTCCAAGCTATCAAGGATGATTTGGATATCATCCAAAACAGCCTACAAATCATCGACCAACAAAAAACCCTTATCAAGGAATACCAAAAAGATTTAACCTACAAATTCAAAGTTTTAGAAAAAGATTTCCAAACCAGAATGGCGGTTCTCCAAGAAGAAAAACAAGAATAAGAAAGCCTCCAACTTTCCTTAAACTCTTTTTTGGATACTAGGTTTGAACAGAAAAAGGAGGCAATGAAAATGAAACAGTCTTTAAAAGTTCTAGCGAAGGTCATCGCGATTATTTGCGGCTGTCTCTGCCTGCTTGCAGCCCTAGCATTTCTACTAGTGATGAATCTTTTCAAGGCCTCACCGAGTGACATCCGAAATGGGAATGAAACCTTAAAACAAATCTTTATCTCCCTTGATCTCCCTCCTGAGAAAGTCGAATCAGATGGACACTATCAATACGAGGGAGGGGGCTTAAATTTTTATGTTACTTTTTCAGAAGAAGTTGTCAATAGCCACCCCGTCCTAAAAGAAAGTCCAAAACTCACAAAAAACCGACTGAAAGTCTATGTCCTCCAGACAAAAGATATTTCCTATTACAAAGTAGGAGACAACTTATTCAATCGTGGTTTAATACAATTTTTAGGGGAGGAGGGCGAGAAGTATTTCCAAGAAAAAGGAAAGAAATCAAACTCTACCTACACAAGTCTAGCTTGGAAGGATCAGGCAAGTCTCAAAAAGGGAATCGCATTCTATGAAAAAGCCTTGACCTTGGTAGATATTCAGGATAATTCGGCGATCAACCACATTGATACCGTCACCGTGAAAACTGGTAAAGAAGCAGAACTCAAGCAACTCATCCAGGAGATGGATGAGGCTGGCTTGCTCACTCAAAAGTATAGATAGTAGACTAACTAGAAAATGATTTTCTGACGCTAATTTTTACAAGACAACACAAAAAGAGCCAATCGGCTCTTTTTA
The DNA here is from genome assembly GCA_905221255.1 of bacterium. Lineage (GTDB taxonomy): Bacteria > Bacillota > Bacilli > Lactobacillales > Streptococcaceae > Streptococcus. Next base: position 8,284 of record CAJNCL010000009.1, on the reverse strand, counting down.
CTTTATTCTCCTTCAAAGGCATCTTTAATATGGTCAAAGAAGCCCTTTTTCTTTGGATTGACTTTCAAGTCGCCTGCAGCTGCGAATTCTTTAAGCGCTGCTTTTTGGCGATCGTTCAAGCCTGTCGGAGTCACGACATTGACTGTAACGTATTGGTCACCAACAGCACCACCACGAAGGCTCGGTGCTCCCTTGCCACGTAGGCGGAATTTCTTACCAGTCTGAGTTCCCTCTGGAATAACCAATTCGACAGCGCCATGCACGGTTGGAATTTCCACAGTATCTCCTAGAGTTGCTTGGACAATATTGAGATTCAACTTGTAGAAAATAGTTGTTCCTTCACGTTCAAACTTATCGCTAGCTTCCACAGAAACTACTACATACAAGTCACCATAAGGTCCACCGTTAAAGCCTGCTTCACCTTGACCAGCTAGGCGAATTTGTTGACCAGTTTCCACACCAGCAGGGATTTTCACATGGACGCTATGGGCTTGTTTTTCATGACCTGTTCCATGACAAGTTGTACATGGATCCTTGATTTCTTTTCCGCGACCATGACAGACATCACAGGTTACTTGGCGGCGCATCATACCAAGAGGAGTCTGCGTATCGACGTTAATGACACCAGCGCCATGACAGCGTCCACAAGTGACTGGACTTGTTCCTGGCTTAGCACCAGATCCGTTACAGGTACGACAGCTTGCTTCACGGTTGTATTTAACTTCTTTTTCTGTTCCAAAAATAGCTTCTTCAAAGGTCAAATTCACACGGTACTGGAGATCATCCCCTTGACGAGGGGCGTTTGGATTGCGCGAAGCTCCGCCTCCTCCGAAAAAACTTGAAAAGATATCTTCAAAACCACCGAAGCCACCTGCTCCGTCAAATCCGCCAAAGCCACCAGCACCACCAAAGCCACCGTTGGCACCCGCAGCACCATATTGGTCGTAGGCTGCACGTTTTTGGTCGTCACTCAATGTCTCATAGGCTTCTTGAACTTCCTTGTACTTTTCCTCAGCTCCAGGTTCCTTGTTGATATCTGGGTGGTATTTTTTCGAAAGCTTACGATAAGCCTTTTTGATCTCGTCTGCCGAAGCGTTTTTTGACACCCCCAGACGATCATAAAATTCAGTATTGTTCATACAAGATACTAAGAGCGAACAGAAAGCGACTGAAATTTAGGAAACCGACAAGAAATCCTGATTTCTTAGGAGGTTTATCTAATTTCCAAGCTTTCCGCTCGAGTTCAATTATGAACACCCTTATTCCTTTCTGTTAATATTGCGGAACGAACCCACCATTTATGTCAGGTTCAATTCCTTTCTTTTATATTGATGAGATAATACTCCAGCCACTCGGCCCTATCCCTTTTTACCGAAAAACAGAGGCTGGGTTGCAACCTCTGGATTTCTTCTTATCATTACGACGTTCGAGTTTTAAAAATCAAACTAGTAATGCTAAATCGAGCACGCCCTAACCTCTTGGTGAAAAAGACAAATCTTCCTAGAAACTAAAGTTTCTGCGTCAAATTTCCTATTTTCACTGTGAGGTTTTAACGGGCTTTGCATCTTACTTTTCAGTAAACTCTCCGTCTACGACATCATCGTCTGCGTTTCCTGTTGCTTGTGCGCCTTCTGCTCCTGCTTGAGCTTGTTGGGCTGCAGCGGCTTGTTCGTAAAGTTTAACAGCAAGTCCTTGAGCTTTTTCGTTCAAAGCTTCAAGTTTTGCTTTCATTTCGTCCAAGTTGTTGTCTTCTTGGGCTTTCTTAAGCTCATCAAGGGCAGCTTGTGCAGCATCACGTTCTGCATCGAAGCCTTTGCCTTCAGTTTCTTTGATTGTCTTTTCAGTCGCAAAGATAGCTTGGTCTACTTCGTTACGAAGGTCTACTTCTTCTTTACGTTTTTTATCTGCTTCAGCATTCGCTTCAGCATCCTTCATCATGCGGTCGATTTCTTCGTCTGTCAAACCTGAGTTAGATTGGATAACAATGGTTTGTTCTTTTTGAGTTCCAAGATCTTTGGCCTTAACAGATACGATACCGTTCTTATCGATGTCAAATGTTACTTCGATTTGTGGAATACCACGAGGTGCAGCTGGAATATCTGTCAATTGGAAGCGTCCAAGAGTCTTGTTATCTGCTGCCATTGGGCGTTCACCTTGAAGAACGTGGATATCAACGGCTGGTTGGTTGTCTGCTGCAGTTGAGAAGACTTGTGATTTAGATGTTGGAATCGTAGTGTTGCGATCGATAAGTTTTGTAAATACTCCACCCATTGTTTCGATACCAAGTGACAATGGCGTTACATCAAGAAGGACAACGTCTTTCACATCACCAGTAATCACACCACCTTGGATGGCCGCACCCATAGCAACCACTTCGTCAGGGTTCACTGATTTGTTTGGTTCTTTACCAGTTTCAGCTTTCACAGCTTCTACAACGGCTGGGATACGAGTTGAACCACCAACGAGGATGACTTCGTTGATTTCTGACAAGCTCAAACCTGCATCTGAAAGGGCTTGACGAACTGGAACTTTTGTACGTTCAACAAGGTCACGAGTCAAATCGTCAAATTTCGCACGAGTCAAAGTCATTTCCAAGTGAAGAGGTCCAGCCTCACCTGCAGTGATGAATGGCAAGCTGATTTGCGTTGAAGTCACGCCAGAAAGGTCTTTCTTAGCTTTTTCAGCTGCGTCCTTCAAACGTTGAACAGCCATTTTGTCGTTTGACAAGTCGATACCATTTTCTTTCTTGAATTCTGCTACTAAGTGGTCGATGATCTTTTGGTCAAAGTCATCACCACCGAGTTTGTTGTCCCCTGCAGTTGACAATACATCAAATACACCATCACCCAATTCAAGGATAGAGACGTCGAATGTACCACCACCAAGGTCAAATACCAAGATTTTTTCTTCTTTGTCAGTCTTGTCCAAACCGTATGCAAGAGCTGCTGCAGTTGGCTCGTTAACGATACGTTCTACTTCAAGACCAGCGATTTTACCAGCGTCTTTAGTTGCTTGACGTTGGGCATCGTTAAAGTAAGCTGGAACTGTGATGACCGCTTTGGTTACTTTTTCACCAAGGTATTCTTCAGCGTAACCTTTCAAGTATTGAAGAATCATAGCTGAGATTTCTTGTGGAGTGTATTCTTTACCGTTAGCAGAAACTTTTTCAGAAGTACCCATCTTAGATTTGATAGAGATGACTGTATCTGGGTTTGTTACTGCTTGACGTTTTGCAGCGTCACCAACGATGATTTCTCCGTTTTTGAATGATACTACAGATGGAGTTGTGCGGTTCCCTTCTGGGTTTGCGATGATTTTGCTTTCAGTTCCTTCAAGAACTGCGACTGCTGAGTTTGTTGTACCTAAGTCAATACCGATAATTTTAGACATGTGTTTTTCTCCTTAAATTTTATATTCTTTCTTTTTGATACTCTTCTTAGGTGGCGGCGCCGTCAGAGCTTGACTCGTCAATCTCTTTGACTAAACTTTGAGCCTAAGGTCTCAAAGTTTGCGCAAATAGCGCCACGGCGAAGAGTATCGTCTTTTGTTTGCTTCGCTCACTATTGCAAAGCTGAACAATTTCTTATCTTTCTTCATAGTTTAGTGTCGTTTCGGACAAGTTACCTATTATGTTACGACACGAGACGTCGAAATCGATATTATTTCGACGACGAGTTAGTAAGGAGGCTAGGCAAACGCCATAGCGATTGCCGTTTTCTGACGAGTTGCTTTAGCTACCGTCAGAATTGCCTAATCGAACACGCCCTAAGCTCTGGGTAAAAAAGATAGATTTTCTTGTGTTCATCGAACACTTCGTCAATCTCCTATTTTTACTGTGAGCTTTTTACGGGCTTTGTATCTTAGTTATAAACCACCACCATGGCTGGGCGTAAGATGCGGTCATGGAGTTTGTAGCCTTTTTGGAAGACTTGAGCGATGGTATCTGCTGGATGTTCATCGTCTGCTGGGAGAGTTTGAATGGCCATGTGATAGTTATGGTCAAATTCGCCGTCAGCTGCGATTTCTTCGATTCCTTCATCTTTCAAAGCGTGAATCAAACTTTCTTGGACCATTTCCAAGCCCTTCTTCACATCATCTGTCAAACCTTCAACTGCAAGGGCGCGTTCAAGGTTATCAAGTGATGGTAAGATAGCTTTTGCCAGGTCTTGGCTACGATAACGTTGCAAGTTTTGACGTTCTTCATTGGCGCGGCGTTGGATATTTTGCATTTCTGCATGAGCTCGAAGGTATTTGTTTTCGAACTCATCTGCACGTTCATTTGCCAAGTCCAACTCAGACTTCTCAGGAGTTGTTTCTTCTGTCGTTTCAACAACTTCCTCTTCTTTCATTTCTTCATTTTTTATATCTTGGGCCATTTTCGCCTCCTTTAATGATTTCAATCTTAATGTACTTCATAATGATTGCTACTGAGATAGCGGTAAAAATCTGTCAACTTCATCGTCAGAACACGATTGACAACATTGACTTGATTGACCAATTGCTGGTAGTCCAGATTGACCGGACCGATAATCGCTAGAATTCCAAAACCCCGATAGGGAATGAGGAATTTACTGCTAATCACCGCTAGGTCTGCTAAACAAGACTCTTGACTGTCCGCAACACGGACATTTTGCATCTGATCTTCATGCAGACCCTCACGAATCTCCAACGCCACCTTTTGTGGTTGGTCAAAGAACTGATAGGCTGCTAGATTGGCAAAATTCAAGAGATTGACCTTGCCCGCTACCACAATGTTTTCGTTGAACATTTCCCTAAAGATATGTTCAAAGAGATCCATGACATTGTCCGTTGTTGTGAAGTAACGCTGGATAATCTGCGGGATCTCCGTCCGAATCTTGTAGTGAATATCTAGAACCGTGTGACCGAGGAAACGTTCCTGAATGATGTTCTTCAGTTTCAGCAAATCTTCCTGCAAGAAATTTCTTGGAATCAAAAACTGACTGGTAACCGTTCGAGACTCGTCTAGGGTGAAAACTGCAAGAGCAGTATGTTGTCCTAGAACGACAATATCGAAGGCCGTCAGGCGCTGTCTACTCGGCTCAACATCCAGTGCTACTACCGTACAGCCACTCAAGTCTGTTAGTAGATTGGCAGCCTCTTGCAGAATATCCTCCAGTTTGAAGAATTCCTGATCAAAGGCTTTGACAATCTCATAAACCTCATTCTCAGCTAGTCGATCAAAAGCCAAGGAGTGTTTTACATAGTACTGAAACCCCGCGACACTTGGCATCCGACCACTGGAAGTATGCGCTTTTTCAAGCAATCCTTGTTTTTCTAGAGCCGCCATATCATTCCGAATAGTTGCACTACTAGAATTGATAGACTCTTGCAAGGCCTTGGATCCGACAGGTTCGTGCGTTTTGGTAAAGATGTCAATAATCAGATTTAAAATATCCTGCTGACGTTCTGTAACCATCTCATCACTCCTCTCTGTCAGATCGATTAGCACTCGATATATCCAAGTGCTAACTCATGATTCTATTATACACCCTTAGAAGAGAATGTCAAGACAAAAACTCAAAAAATTAGCACTCTTTTGTCAAGAGTGCTAAAAATCAGTCTACAGACCTAGAAACTTACTTTTTATCTACTTGGTATTTCCTTTTAATTCTGTAATATCCATAAATCAGATAAGAAATTAAGCAAGCGTATAAAACAAAAAAGAGAGAACGATTTCTCGTTCTCTCTTCTTATACTACGGAATTAAGCAGTTAATCTCTCATTTACTAAGAATAACTTAGTCTTTCTTGCGAAGGACAAAAACTGCTAGGCTTGCAAAGGCAAGACCGATGATTGAAAGAAGACCAGATACTGCAGAGCCTGTGTTTGGTAACAAGGCCTTAGTTTGACTACTTCCTTCTTCTGGTTGGCTATTATTTCCAGAATTTTTATTTGGTGCCGGGGTAAATTCCCAAGTACCGACGAAGTGGGCATCCGCTCCATTGATGGTTTCTGATGCCTTGTCATAGGACTTAAAGCTCCATGTACCTTCTGTGGTCTTCACTTCTGTTTGACTTGGTTGAGTCGGAGTCGCTTGACTGCCGTCTTTCAAGTCTGTTTGGTCTGCTGGAAGCAAGGTTTTCACTTCTTGTGGAAGTTCTTTTCCTGGAGTTCCGCTTACAAATTCATGTGTTGCCTTGTAAGTTTGAGTTGGGGTAAACTCCCATGTTCCTACGAAGTGTGCGTCCGATCCATTGATGGTTTCTGATGCCTTGTCATAGGACTTGAAGCTCCAGGTACCTTCTGCGGTCTTCACTTCTGTTTGACTTGGTTGAGTCGGAGTCGGTTGACTACCGTCTTTCAAGTCTGTTTGGTCTGCTGGAAGCAAGGTTTTCACTTCTTGTGGAAGTTCTTTTCCTGGAGTTCCGCTGACAAACTCGTGAACTGCTTTATGAGTCACTGTTGGAACCGGGCTTGCTGTAAATTCCCATGTACCTACAAACTTAACATCTGATCCATTAATTGTTTCCGATGTCTTGTCGTAGGACTTAAAGTTCCATGTGCCTTCCGCTGTCTTAACCTCTGTTTTACTTGGTTGCGTTGGCGTTACTTGGCTGCCGTCTTTCAAGTCTATTTGGTCTGATGGAAGTAAGGATTTCACTTCTTGCGGAAGTTCTTTGCCTGGAGTTCCACTGACAAACTCGTGAACTGCTTTATGAGTCACTGTTGGAGCTGGGGTGAATTCCCAAGTACCGATAAAGTGGGCATCCGCTCCATTGATGGTTTCTGATGCCTTGTCATAGGACTTAAAGCTCCATGTGCCTTCTGCTGTCTTCACTTCCGTTTGATTTGGTTGCGTTGGCGTTACTTGGCTGCCGTCCTTCAAGTCTGTTTGGTCTGCTGGAAGCAAGTCTTTTACTTCTTTTGGAAGCTCTTTTCCTGGAGCTCCACTAACAAACTCGTGAACTGCTTTATGAGTCACTGTTGGAACCGGGCTTTCTGTGAATTCCCAAGTACCGACGAAGTGAGCATCCGCTCCATTGATGGTTTCTGATGCCTTGTCATAAGACTTAAAGCTCCATGTACCTTCTGACGTCTTCACTTCTGTTTGACTTGGTTGAGTTGGAGTCGCTTGACTACCGTCTTTCAAGTCTGTTTGGTCTGCTGGAAGCAAGTCTTTTACTTCTTTTGGAAGCTCTTTTCCTGGAGTTCCACTAACAAACTCGTGTGTTGCCTTGTAAGTTGGGGCTGGGGTGAATTCCCAAGTACCGACGAAGTGAGCATCCGCTCCATTGATGGTTTCTGATGCCTTGTCATAAGACTTAAAGCTCCATGTACCTTCTGACGTCTTCACTTCTGTTTGACTTGGTTGTGTTGGCGTTACTTGGCTGCCATCCTTCAAGTCTGTTTGGTCTGCTGGAAGCAAGGTTTTCACTTCTTGCGGAAGTTCTTTGCCTGGCGTTCCACTAACAAACTCGTGAACTGCTTTATGAGTCACTGTTGGAACCGGGCTTGCTGTAAATTCCCATGTACCTACAAACTTAACATCTGATCCATTGATGGTTTCAGAAGTCTTGTCATAAGACTTGAAGCTCCAGGTACCTTCTGTTGTCTTAACCTCTGTTTTACTTGGTTGTGTTGGAGTCGCTTGACTACCGTCTTTCAAGTCTGTTTGGTCTGCTGGAAGCAAGACTTTAACTTCTTGTGGAAGTTCTTTACCTGGAGTTCCGCTTACAAATTCGTGTGTTGCCTTGTAAGTTGGAGCTGGGGTGAATTCCCAAGTACCGACGAAGTGGGCATCCGCTCCATTGATGGTTTCAGAAGTCTTGTCATAAGACTTGAAGCTCCAGGTACCTTCTGACGTCTTCACTTCTGTTTGGCTTGGTTGCGTTGGCGTTGCTTGACTACCGTCTTTCAAGTCTGTTTGGTCTGCTGGAAGCAAGGTTTTCACTTCTTGTGGAAGTTCTTTGCCTGGAGTTCCGCTGACAAACTCGTGAGTAGCCTTGTAGGTTGGAGCTGGGGTGAATTCCCAGGTGCCTACGAAATGTGCATCTGCTCCATTGATGGTTTCAGAAGTCTTATCGAATGATTTGAAACTCCAAGTACCTTCTGTTGTCTTCACTTCTGTTTGACTTGGTTGCGTTGGAGTCGCTTGGCTGCCATCCTTCAAGTCGGTTTGGTCTGCTGGAAGCAAGGTTTTCACTTCTTTCGGAAGTTCTTTACCTGGAGTTCCACTGACAAACTCGTGTGTTGCCTTGTAAGTTGGAGCTGGGGTGAATTCCCAAGTACCGACGAAGTGGGCATCCGCTCCATTGATGGTTTC